>PKCL01000249.1 GCA_002862165.1 Planctomycetaceae bacterium | reverse complement strand
CGGTCGACTGAAAGATCACATATCGCACGCGCGGCACTCAACGCAATTGCTCTCTCGGTTGCTGAGGTTCTGGGATGTCTGGAGGCCTCAAGTGGTCATCGACTACCACGATTACGTGTTGATGGAGGCGCCTGCGTGAATGATCTACTGATGCAGACACAGGCAGATGTGCTCGGTGTTCCTATTGATCGTCCTGCTGTTCTCGAGACGACAGCACTCGGAGCTGGCTTACTCGCAGGATTAGCTACCGGTTTTTATGAGAGCACTGCTTCGATTTCAGATGCGCGGGGAATAGAGAAAACATTCCACCCTCAGACTGATGAAAAAGAACGACATCAACAACTTGATCATTGGCGAGATGCTGTCAGTCGTTGCCGTGGCTGGGCTCGTTCAAGCTAAGTCTACTTATCAGCCGTACGTTTCAACGAATGCTATTGCTACCGAAGGATCGTGTCACCGCCTTGTGTTGGCTGTTCAGCAAGAATGACGCGACTTGTATACCGTTGTGGGTTGGTCGCAAATTTGGCACGAGTCTCGGGACTTTCAAAGAGGTAGATGCGTTGTTGATACGTCACTCCATATCGACGTTGTCCGGCAATCGTTGTTCTACCATCAAAAGCAGCGACTGGGTCGTCACCTGAAAGTGCGGGGGCGTATCGATCTGGGTCAGTGAGAAATATCTGTTGTTGTTCGAGACCACTGAATAAATATGTGCGGCCGCGATGACGTGCACCCCATCTGGCCTGGCCTTCAACCCAATTGCCAGACTCTAACAAGGCAACTGGGCAGTAGCCTTCGAGTCCGAGCGGCATTGTCTGTTGAGGCTCGATCTCTTCGGATGCCTTTTCCGCAGGTGGCTGACTCGCGTATGAAGCGTGAACAGGCTTTCGGGTGATTTGTTGAACAGGCTTTTGTGTGATTTGTTGTGTCGCTTCAACTTCAGGCTCCGCTTCAGTTGAAAAAACACTGAACGGCTTCTGGATCGCCGCGATGAACGGATTCACTGCCTTCTCTGCTGGCAACGGTTCGTCTGAAGACGGTGAGGCGGTGGCTGCAGAAGCAGCAACGGCCTGCTGGGATGGGATTGATTGATCTGGAGCAGTCCCCATGCTGTCAGAAGCCTGAGCTGCTGAGGCAACCGAAGCACCAGCTGCAGCTGGGAGCCACGGTGATTGAGTTGCCATAGTCGCTTCACTGCGAGGCGTCTCGGGTTCGATGAACTCTGGATAGGAGCCATCATTATTTTCGATTGGGACAGCCCGGGGTGCGCTGCTCAAAGAAGCGAGGTAATCTGTATCTGCTGGTGTACCTGTCTCAGGGTGCAGGTAGCCGACTTCTGGCTGCCACGGTGCGGCGCCGGAGTTGCTGATAGCTGGTACGGCAGCTGTGGCGGCGATTGGAGCGGCAGGAGTTCGTGGAGAGACTTGCCATGGGGCCGAGGTAGGAGTGATTCCAGCCGTTTCTTCTTGAAACATTGAAGGCTGTGGTGCGGGTTTACCCATTGTTGATTGGGTGGTTGCCGCGGCTATAGCTGTTGGGAAATGCGTCACCGAGATTTTTTCCTGCGCAGGGATTTTCTGCGCTAGTGTCTCCTGTGACGGTATCTCTTGTGACGGTATCTGTGGTGCCATCGGCTCGTTGACTTCTTTGGGAAAAGAAGGTTCAGTCATTGCAAAACTTGAAAGTCCACGAACTTTGGCAGCGATACCATTTTCAGATTTGGATACAGTCGTCGGTCCGGTAGCCGCACCATCAGCAAGAAGAGTACCTGCTGTAGAAAAGTCAGTGGAAATTTTGGGTGTTTCAGATGGAACTGCGACGGCGCGCTCAAGGTCTGGGGATTGGAAAGGACTTTTTGATTCGCTTGTTGCGTGTGGGAGTTGTCGAGCAACTGCTGCAATAAAAAGTGATGTAGAACTAGGGCATTCAAATCGTGAGAGAACTGTGCCTTGGGCATTAAGAATGCAACCACTCGGCACATGCTGAATCCCAAATTTATTTGTGACGTCAGGATTTGAATCCACGTCAATTAAGACGCATTCGAAACATGTAGATAATAAAGACATAGCATCCGGATCAGTGAGTACATGCTTGCGCAACTGAGTCGAGGCGGGACTCCATTCAGCCGTAAAAATCACGCAAACAGGCCGCTGCTGTCCCGCTGCAACTGTTTGCGCAGCGGAAATAGATGGATGAAGCGTAAGAGACTTTGGTTCTTGGGCTTGTGCGGGCGTGGCATAGACTGCTGTACAGCAGAAAAAGCTTAGGATGAAAGCGATCAGCGTGGGGCAACGGCGTTTCAATATGCCGAATCCACACGAATCCAAAGGTGTTTTTGTCGTCAATTGATGGCTCATTCCGAACATCGTTGGGACCTCTGCAGAAACGTTCTCTGGCCACTCTTGGCGACCATTGAGGGTTGTATCGGTCGAAACCGGTCAGAGAAACCAGAGAAGATTTTCTGAAAAGTCTGGGGCGTCTCGGAAAACGTTAAAAAAAGACCTTCGCGGCTGACCTAGACAGCCTAGTTCCCAAGTTTCCGGCTATTGATGGAGCTACTTGACGGACTCTGCTCTGCCGGAGATACTCTTCTGTGTCGCAACGCTTAGGCATTGCGTCAGTAAGAGCGGGGCTTCCTAAGGCGTAGCTTGCCTAGGGATATCATTTTGATACTTGAACAAGACTTATGTTTCAGGAATCTGAATGAGATATACAAAGTCTCGGTCGAATCCGTCATATGTGGCGGATGCAACTGGGTGGGTTGAAAAGTGCCTCCTCGTGAGAGGAAACACTGTTCTACCATTGGTCAGCAAATGTTGATTTACCCATCTCGGTGCGTTCGGCCTCATGTTTTTTGTCCAGGGATGGTTGTTTCCCTCTCAATATCGTCCTAATGGTACGGGGCGGAGAAGAAACGTTTTCCACCGCACAACGAGCTACTCGATTCATCACATAACAGTGTTTCCTGCCTGACAGCTTTTCAGAGATTTTGTTTAGACAGTTGAATCGGTAACTTGACGTGATAGGTGGTTTCAGGGCCAGGCTGTTGGTCTCGTAGAGAAAGAAGCCCTTCATTGGGTACATTTAAAAACTAGTACACCCCCGTTTCGGTCAGAATGGCCAGAAATGTGATTTTCGGAGAAGAAAAGAAGATATGGCAAAGCGTAGACGTTCTCGATCAGGCGGTCGTTCAGGTTATGGCGGAGGTGGTCAGGGTGGCCCACAACAGGGTGGGCATGGTGGCCGTCGCCGCAGGTATCGTCAGGGCGGTGGTGGCCGAGTAGCTGCTGGAGCGGGTGCCGTTGATATGGAAGGGGAGGGCATGAGGCCACCTGAGCTGGAACCAGAGGTTTCGGAGAATGGTGAGCCTGTTCCTCTTGAACCCGGTGAAGGAGTACTCGAACTTCATCCTAACGGTTATGGATTTCTTCGAAGTCCTGACAACAACTATTCACGCGAGCGAACAGACCCTTTTGTTCCGGCCACAATGATTGATCGCTTTCGACTGCGTGAAGGTGTCACTGTCAAGGCGAAGGTTCAGCAGGGGCGTCGACAGCAAGGCCCACGCGTGCGAGAAATCGAAGAAATTGAAGGAATGTCCCCAGAGAAATATGCGGATGTTAAAACATTCGATCAGCTCACCCCGATCAATCCAGAGTCATGGTTGCGGCTTGAAACAGGCCAACAACCGCTGACGACACGAATCATGGATATGCTTACGCCGCTTGGTAAGGGGCAGCGAGCCCTCATCGTTGCACCGCCGCGAACAGGGAAAACGATTCTGTTGCAGCAAGTGTCTCAGGCTATCTCACAGAACCATCCAGAACTTACATTAGTCATGTTACTTGTAGATGAAAGGCCTGAGGAAGTGACCGATATGCGTCGGTCTGTTAAGGGTGAAGTTGTTGCCAGCAGTCTCGACTGTGATGTTGAAAGCCATGTCCGTTTGTCACAACTTGTTATTGAGCGATGCAAGCGGATGGCAGAAGCAGGCAAGGATGTGTTTCTCCTGATGGACTCAATTACACGAATGGCCCGAGCTTTCAATAAATGGGTTGGAAACACCGGACGGACAATGTCTGGCGGTGTTGATATCAAAGCTCTTGATATTCCAAAAAAACTTTTTGCAACTGCTCGTGTTTTCGAGGAGGGCGGCTCTTTAACAATTGTTGCTACGGCATTGATTGACACCGGCAGCCGAATGGACGAATTGATTTTTCAGGAATTTAAAGGTACCGGTAACATGGAGTTGGTGCTTGATCGAAAGCTTTCGGATAGACGAGTTTGGCCAGCTATTGATATTTCTCAGTCGGGTACTCGTCGTGAGGAAAAGCTGTTGGATCCAGATACATTACATTCGGTCAACATGCTGCGTCGAACGCTTTCGTCGATGCACCATGTCGATGCTATGGAGCAGTTGACGAAGCAATTAGCCAAGTTCAAAAGTAACAAAGAATTTATTGCGCTTATTGCTGGATCGCAATCTGATGACTGATATTCGGGTAACCGATTGTGCGGCGAGCTTAAGAGCGTCGTTTTGACACTATAATGTCGGGGTACGTATACTCAATTTGCACTGCGTGATCTGGTTTTTATATACGCGTATTGGGACTATTATAGGAGAACCTGCTGATGACTCTCTATGGTTCGCTGGCCGACGACATGTACATGAATGTCAATCTGGCCACGGAAATGGAGCTGCCGGGGCATCGCGAAACAGTCTTGCACTTTTTCGAATGTGTTCGGAAAAAATTTCCGACAATGAAGAAGTTTCACGCTCGTGATAAGCGAGATTTTGTGTTGGAAGAAGATAAAGATCAGGGGCGGTATCGGTGGGTTGCCGTTGAGCCCCGGAGATTCTGCTCTGGGCACGTCAATCCGGCGTCAATCGAAGATGCTCTTGATCAACATCGTTTTTTACTCGATCTGGCTCCGCCCCTTTTGTCGATGAGTCCACTTGATTGTGAAGCAATCGACGTCTTGTTTGGGTTCGATTTTGCTTTTCGTGGTAATCATAATGCACTTTTGGCCGAAGCACTTGGCCCTGGGCCAGCACTTGAAGGTGTTGGTGATATTCCTGGTAGTAAACTCATTAACTACGAGCCATCGCTCACTATTGCGGTTGATGAAGAATGCCGTACGCAGATACGAGTGAGTACGGAGACGCGCACGAATGCCTTTCAGGTTCGGACGGGTGAGTTTGCGGAGGAGCAACTCAGCGTATATGTCACAGCACGGCAATATGGAAGCCTTGAGGGTAGTGAGACATACGTTCATACAGTGGAGCGGCTTGCTCAATTAGCTCAGGATGTTATTGAGAACTGTGTTGTTGAACAAATCCTACGGCCGTTGGCACGAACAATTGCATTGAAGTGAGTCGTCAAGTGGGCACGCGGAAGTATGCAAGGTATGTCCCGTGTTTGCTGTGCCTTGGTTCATAACGTTTTTTGAACGTGTTTTATAGTGAAGACGATAATAGGGGTTTGTAATCACCGGATTCCATCACGTTTATAAAAGCCTGAAGGAAATCTATGGAATGCTCGCAAGGGGGAGACTTTTCAGGAAAAAGAAGTCCCTGCTTGCTCGACTTGGGATGAGAGATTCTATTTGGAGCCATGATTCGTCAAACAAAGCCTTCTGATTCACCACCACCCGCG
Organism: Planctomycetaceae bacterium; assembly: GCA_002862165.1. Taxonomy (GTDB): domain Bacteria; phylum Planctomycetota; class Planctomycetia; order Pirellulales; family UBA1268; genus UBA1268. Next base: position 1,371 of record PKCL01000249.1, on the reverse strand, counting down.
TCAGGCAGCGAGGTTGAGGTCGTGACACCTGGTCGATTGCACTTTGGCATGTTGGCATTTGGGCAGCCCTATGGCCGTTCCTTTGGTGGGTTAGGGGCCATGGTTTCCGGCTGTGGAATCAGGGTAAGGATGAAACGAGCAGAAACGTTTGCTGCTGTGAGCCATGTTGGTGAGCGGGCAATCGGTGTTGCAAGACAGTGTGCAAATGCGTGGGGCTTGGACGAGCACTCAGCCTGTTTGATCGAAGTACTGGATATCCCAAGGCAGCATATTGGTCTCGGTACCGGTACTCAGCTCGCGCTCGCTGTTGCTGCTGGCATGCAACGTCTTTATGTTGATGGCTCGGGTGCATCGAAGCATGAAATGTCGGCTGAAGATGCCGCAGCGCTCGCTCAGGCTGCCGGAAGAGGTTTGCGGTCAAGTGTTGGTGTGTACGGCTTTGGCGCAGGTGGAATTGTTCTTGAATCAGGGAAACTACAGGGAGAGGTGACTGCGCCACTTGTTTCACAAATCCCCATGCCGGAGTCGTGGAGAGCTGTATTGTTTGTACGGCGGGAAGCCGAAGGCCTTCATGGTGATGCGGAACGAACTGCATTTGCAGGACTGAAGCTAGTCCCGTTTGAACTCACCGCCGAACTTACACGGCTCGCTGTGATGGAAATTCTCCCAGCGGTACTCTCTGCACGATTTATCGATTTTGCTTCAGCATTGACAGCCTATGGGAAACTTGCTGGGAAGCCTTTTGAGCGTGCTTCGTCACGGCTTCCTTATGCGGGAGCAACGGCACAGCTTTTTGAATGGCTCGACCTTCAGGGTGTGAAGGGCTTTGCGCAGAGTAGTTGGGGGCCAGCTGTCGTCGCGGTGTGTGAGTCAAGTGTCGATGCCGACTCGCTTGTTTCAGCTGCAGAAGCCGCTGGGATTGCTGATCAGCATGAAATACGTGTTGTCGCTTTTGATAATCATGGAGCTGTCGTGCGAGATTTCGATGAGTCCGCAGTACGGAGCTAGTTCCTTTGCTGTCTAGTCCTTTGGCTATCTCATCACTTTTCGGGATTGATAAAACTGGTAGGTATCTTCCAGAAAGTTTTATACTGTATTATGAAGATTGGCGTTCCTTTTTTATCTTTTGAAGTGTTTGCTTACGTATTCATCGGTTCAACAATCACGTATTGTCACTAGGCCCATTTCATGACTTCTGCGGGTATTCAGCCACAGACAATTCGTTACGGCAAATACATTTTTGCTAAAGACTTTATTGGATCGCTTCTCCGTTGGCATCGCGCGCCATCGCAACGCCTCATGGTTGAAGAGTTCCGGCAGCAATATCAGGAGGCATTTCATTTCCGAAGTCTAAAAACACCCCGATCTCTG
>PKCL01000134.1 GCA_002862165.1 Planctomycetaceae bacterium | reverse complement strand
CAATAGGTGGTGATGTTGTCAAAGCATATCGACTCTCAAGTACGAACCGTGGTCGCCTACTCGCAGGCTGCACCATACTCGCCGATCGTCTTGCTGGCGTCTCTGCGCTCGGCGTATTAGCTGGCTCGGCAATCTTATCAATTAAGCTAAACCTCTCGCCAGCTTCTACAGTTGCTGTGGCCACCGTTCTATTTGCTAGTGTGCTTCTTGGATTTAGATTAACTATTGGAAACCTTGATCGCTTTCTCGACCTTCTTCCAGCAACTCATAAAATTCGTCAATTCCTATCACAACTTCTTCCATACCAAATCCGTCCAAGCCTTATGGGAAAAGCGGTGGCCTGGAGTCTGATCGTCCAAGTCGGTGCATCAATTTCGGTCGCGCTAATGGCCCGCGGCATTGGTGTCAATCTTGGGCTGGGCATTTGGTTTTCTGTTGTTCCACTCATTGCTTTAGCAATTGTTCTTCCAATAAGCATAAATGGTGTGGGAATTCGTGAGGGTGGAATGGCACTCTTGCTCAGCCGTTGGGGCGTTGCCGGAGAACAAGCTGTTGCAATTGGACTTCTTTGGTTTTTGACAACAATCGGGACGGGACTCATCGGAGGAGTTCTCTTTCTGCTCGACAAGCAGACTTCTGGCAGCACACCGACGCAAAAAGCCTTAAGAACGTAGCCAATATTCAGCGCGAAATAGAGCTGCTATTGTCTTTGCGTCCTCAATCATTCCGTTGTGACACATTTCAATAGCTTCACTCAAGTGTACAACTCGTGGTTCGATGTACTCGCTTGGCTCAAGTGCTTGGCAGCCACTTTGTAAACCTTTTGCCACGAAAAGATGCATCCTCTCATGAAGAATACCTGGTGACATCCAAAGTTCACCAAGGCTTTCTATAAGATCACACTTATAGCCTGTTTCCTCTCGAAGTTCCCTAGCTGCAGCAGTTTGCAATGACTCAGTGCGGTCAAGTGTACCCGCTGGGATTTCAATGAGCTTCCGACCAACAGCTGGCCGAAAAACATTTATTAGACAAATTTGCTCATTATCAACAAATGGAACGATACCAACACTACCAGGATGCTCAATAATATCCTTCGGTCGTGAAATGCCATCATGACATTGTTCCACCAACCTCACGACCCGAAACCGCTGTGACTCAAAAAGCTGATCACCCGAAATTGTTTGCATTTTATTGTTCATATGAATCTTATGTTGCTATGGAATCAAGAAGGGCTGAAGGCACTATGGTTGCTCTTCTGCCAGCTACAGTAAGGCCTCTTTTATCTTGCAGTGCTTTAAGAGGCATGATAGCCATAACGAGTGCCTTATCGTCTTCGCTAGAGTAGCCGACTGAGGTCACATGTGATACGTCATCACCTCCACTTGCAACGCTATCACCTACTACCAATTCTCCCCCTTGTTCCACATCAAAAACCACAAGTCGCCGATTCACATGCCCAAGTGCATCTAATCGAGCAACTGTTTCCTGACCAAGATAGCATCCTTTTGTAAAGCTGATTGCCCGATCATTTAAACCAACTTCCTGAGGAATTGTTTTCTTTGGGATATCGCTTGCCAATGGCCACCCTTGCTGGAGTCTTGCGTACGTAATAATTTCATCGGTAGCATTACTTATCTCATTGTATTCTACAAATTCTTCAAGAACACTTTTTTTCTGCTCCGGCACTATTAGTAAAAAACTTCGTGGAGATATCCAGTCAACTATCATTAGTGTTGCGTTTGTTGTTCTTGTTGAAAAAAATTTACTATCACCTTTTTCTGGAAATTGCTGATACACATCGATCGGCGTTGATATTTCAAAATATCTTTCCAGCAAAAATTCTGTTTGAGAACCAGATAACAGCATTGAATGAAGGTTCTCCTGTGTCTGATAAATTATAAGTTCTTCTTTTATGTGATACCGGCTTAGATGGCTGGCTATATCTTGACCTCGACCCCGTGCAACCAAAACTCGGACTCGGTCAACACCGCGAACCACAACGGCTATATCAAGAATCCAGCCTCGCGCGTCACAAAAAAAAGCGTCGCAACATTCATCTACTTTTAAACGATTTAGATCAGCAGTCATAAAGTTGCTGATAAATTGAATGGCATCTAGACCATCCACTACGACCTCATCAAATTGAAATAGTGCCGATGAATAGCGTTCTGGTAGTGAAGAAATCCTATTCCGAATTGCGGACATATTTTACTACTCCATGATGATTGGTCTGTCGAAATCATAGACACCCTGTCTCAGTGTCAAATTGTCTCACTTTTGAGTCCAAAAAAAGACAAAAAACGTGATCTACAAAACTCTTTATTTTAAACCGAACGTTTTCCTAAAGCCTTGCGTAATAAAAGGAAATGATGGTTTTGTTCGTTCCAACAAAGAAAAGCGTTCGTAGAAAATTTTTTCGACTCTTTTCTTATTGGAAATTGGGTTGTATTATCTTGCTAGCCGGACATGCGGGCAAGGCATGGTCCGATCTGGTGAGCAAAAAACAGCACAATTCTTCCTATCGCTCACGGCTTCCTTGGACGCTCGCGTTTCAAGATTCTGGAATATCGTAAGTGAGATTGGAGGAAACATGCTGGTGTTCAGCCCAAACCATTTTCATCATGAAAATTTTATGGGTTTGCTCACGAGGAGAAAAATAAGATGGCTACGGTACCATATCGACTCGAAAGTCAGGAAGACTTCGATGATCAAGACTCTTTCTGTCAAGATCCTTTGGCACTCGTAGATACCCCATATTCCGATGCTGCACGAGCCAAAGAAGATTCTGAGAGCATCGCTGCTGAAGATATTTCTCAAATAGAAGATCACTGTTATGAAAAGCAAAATGCTGGAGTAAAAAAAAGATGCCAAAAACAATTTCATAAAATATCTGAGGTGCGTCAACGGCAGGGTGTCACCCTACGAAATGTTGCCCGCCGACTTGGTATAGAAATGGCTGTTATTCGTAAACAGGAACAAGCTGACTGTGATCTTCGAGTTTCTGATCTATTGAAGTGGCAGAAAGTTCTTGATGTTCCCCTCGCTGAACTTTTAGAAGATAGTGAGGATCAGCTTTCTGGGCCCATTCTGGTCCGATCAAGGATGGTGAAACTGATGAAGACGGCTGCAGCTCTTCGGGAACAGGTTGGAATAGGTACGAGTAACCAACTCGTGATGCAATTAATTGGACAAATTCTCGAAATGATGCCCGAGTTAGCGGATATTACTCCATGGCATACAGTTGGTCAGCGTCGAACGATTGATGATGTTGGTCGAACCGCCAGGGAAACCATGCCAGATGATTTATTCGGTCGTTAGACCACAATTTAAATTCTGGGATAAGAAATCAGAAAAAGTACCTGTCAGCGAAGAATGTCGATCCATTGATGGCGTAATACTGTACTCAAGTGATTTACTAGGAAACGTACAGGCTATACCTAAACGTACAGCTTAAAATATTACGGTCTGACAAAAGCACGACACCACACTTTTTTTGATAAATATGCTTGTAAAAAGCACTTCTTGAATCAGCAGGATGTACATTTCAATGCTTTTGTTCAGGAGAAGGCAAATTTCCTACCCTGCACATCGTTATTTGGTGACACCCAGCACCGCTATTCCAAAAAAACCATAGAGTACCGAACCAAGGACTGCCCAAGCGATAACAGCTAACCAAAAGTAATCACGAAGCCACACCCGCAAGGGAGGCTCGGTACTCTTGGGAACTTTGTGTTGTACGGGGCCGCTTCTGTCTGACTGTTTCTGCATGTCATTCCGGAACTCATTCCATTCGGCCTGAATATTTGGGCTATCGAGATCAGCCAACCAGGACCCACGAAGCGTCCACAAAGCATATGGTGGTAGCACCATGAGCAGAACCCACACGACAAATAAAGCAATGGGTAATGCTTGACGCACCATAGAGCCCGGTTTTGTATCGTTCTGTTGAAATTTATGATTATTACTCACGCTCTGAGCCACTTTCAAAGTTCTTTAATTACCTTATTCGTCTTCAGTCTACCTAAATTATCTCCTTGATCTCATTAGCCTTTTTCTCCAGAAATAAAACTCCTATCGTCATTGGATTTACTCATTGCTAGATTTTGCTCAAAGAATTGATATTTAGCCTCATTTTTGATTATCGTGTTGCAATTTACATTTTTTCGTACGGCTTACACGCAAGGTGCCTTCCTTGCGATGACCCTCTTTATCTTTCCTCCCTATGCATTTGCTCAAAGTGGATGGCTACCAACAAGCTGGTTCCCACATACACAGAATGACCCCCAAGCAATGTATCCCCTCTCTGAACAGAGTGGTCCTTGGCTTGTTCTTGCGACGACATTCCGCGGTGACGGAGCACGTGCTGATGCCAGAGATCTCGTACAAGAATTAAGATCAGAGAACAGGCTCAAAGCCTACACGCACGAAAAATCTTTTGATTTTACAGGCGAACAACGTGGCCTTGGGCTCAACTCAGATGGATCACCAAAAAAAATGAGGTATGCAAACTCTACACAAGTTCTTGAGGTTGCTGTCATGGTTGGAGACTTTGCTTCCTGCAACGACTCTAGAGCACAAAAAACTCTTGCAAAAATCAAAAATTTGCAGCCACAGGCACTCATGGGCGATAAAGGAAAAAGTCGTGCGTTCTCAGACTTTCGTCGCATGATAGGCCTTGATAAAAAGTCATCCAAAGCGCCTATGCGATTGGCCTTCATGATGCCTAATCCTCTCTTGCCCACTGAATATTTCAGTCAACCGGAACTTGATTCGTTTGTGATTGAAATGAATGCTGATGTTGATCATAGCCTACTCGACTGCCCAGGTCGCTATAGTGTGCGCGTGGCAACATTCACTGGTGCAGGAGGTTTCGGCCAAGAAGCAATGAGCACATCAAATGACGATGGGGTCGAAAGCCGGCTGATCAAAGCCGCTGAAAATGCTCACCGACTTACAGAAGCGTTACGAAAACAAGGATGGCAGGCTTGGGAGTTTCACGATCGAGAATCGAGTATCGTTTGTGTTGGAAGCCTCTCTCAAGTGACGGTTGGGAATCAAAATGGGGTTCAGCAACCACATCCAGAACTTCTACGAATAAAGAATGGGCTCGGACCCGATCCTGAAAAGCTAGCAGTTGGTACCATCCTTCCAAAACGAGTTGATGGTATTCTTCTTGACATCGATCTGCGACCAATTGATGTGCCTAGGCAACCTGCTGGACGACGTTAAAAATCTTTCTTGGGAAGCTTTTTTTCTTTCCTCTTGGAATGCAAAAGCTAATGAACCGTTCTTTTCCGACAACACTTGTCATTGGCACAACGAACGCGGCAAAACAGTGCGAAATATCTGTCCTGCTCGAACCACACAAAATTGAATGTAGATCATTACGTGATTTTACGAATGCTGTGAGTGTTGCTGAGACTGGTAGTACCTTTGCTGAAAATGCTGCTCTCAAAGCTGTCCAGCAAGCTCAGGCCCTCAATCACTGGGTCTTAGCAGAGGACAGTGGGCTGGTGGTCGATGCGCTTCAGGGTGCACCTGGCGTTTATTCAGCACGTTTCGCTGGCCCACAAGCTACTGACGCTGAGAATAACACGCTGCTTATTGAGAAACTTGTGAACACACCTGGTGATCATCGTATTGCGTATTATGCGTGTCATGCGACGCTAGCTGCGCCTGATGGGACAATAAAAGCAACAGCTGATGGTCGCTGCTACGGGCATATCGCTGAATCTGCACGAGGTGACCGTGGATTCGGATATGACCCATACTTCATTATTTCCGAGTACCATCAGACATTTGGAGAACTCTCGCAAGCAGTAAAGAGTCTCATAAGTCATCGCGGCAGAGCTATCCGATCAATCATTCCAATGATCGTGAAATCCCTTTTGCCGTCTTCTTAAATTCTCATAAAGTGCTTTTGTGCTGACGAATCCATCGCTGGATAACCGCAATAACAGCTTGAGTACCATCCATCTGGCCAACCATTTTTGATAGTGGGCCTCTATATTGATCGAGGTTATTAAGAAAGTTTTTTACTTGATGCAAAGTAACCTGCTCAAGATATTCAAATTCACCACACCCAGTATCTCGTAAAAAATAACTGTTTATTGACTGCTCACCATGAGCTTTCTCCGGCAAAACAAACATTGGTTTTCCAAGATGTAACGCTTCTCCAATAAGTTGATTCCCTGCTGCCGAAACAACAGCATGGCAATGTGCAAGATCTTCCGCAAACTGAAACTCATCAATCGGCTGGAAAGAAATTTTTCCGATCAATGCTCGTTCGCCAAGTCCGTATACCTTTACTGGAAGTCCACAATCAGCCAGAATTTCAATCATTGACCACGGGGTATGTTTACGGAGATAACTCAGAATATATCCGTCATCGCGCGGCACTTTCGATGTAATCTCATGACGTAAGAGAGGACCTGCTTGTATCACATGCTCCCACCCCGACCGAATCTTTGGTCTGAAAAAAGATGAGATGATTGTTTCCGAGGCTTCACTTACATACATCCAGACAGCATTCCCAATGAACCATGCATGCCACTGCAACATCTGTGGTAGGGCATCTAGTTCATAGGCAAGCAGAAAGTGCTGATGATCCACACTTATGTGAGGGATGCCGCAGCGTGCGGCTGCTCTTGGCAAACTGGGTTCAAAGTCTGTGATCGCTAATGACACTCGATACGTCTCAAGATCACAGATCAACTGATCAATTAGAGCTCCGATTTCTCGGGCGTTATAGTTCAACCCCGTTTTGATCGTACGAATAACATCCAAGCGGCCGCCACTATATTGAAAGGTAATGCCAGGAATCTTCAGCACTGTCACCCTTGGGTGTCCATCAGAAAACTTATTTTTAAGAAACTGATATCCATCGTCAGACGTATAGACACGAATCTTATGAGACTCTTCGAGTTGCTCTACAAGAGAACAGATTCGTGTGGCATGCCCTCGTCCCTCTCCACAAAGACTAATTGCAATCGTTGCCATAGCTACTAGCTCAAAGATTCTTTCAAGACATATTACT
>PKCL01000503.1 GCA_002862165.1 Planctomycetaceae bacterium | reverse complement strand
AAATTCACCGGCATCCCAAACCCTGAGCGAGACAAGATGATCTCAGCAACTTTTCATGTCTGGGTGGTCGGCAGCAATGGGAAGAACAGACGTAAAGTCGGAAGCGGTGACGATCCTAACTGGTCTCCTGATGGATTCGTGACTCGGGCATTTCCTGATCGAGATCGGGGTGGCCCAAAGATCATGATCGAAACTGAAACTGGAGAAAAAGAGTTGCCGATCGTACCTCGTCAAAAGAATTGGGGTCGATTTACGTGGAAGCCATACATTTCAATCATGAAATGAAAAAAATACTGTGCTATTTTCAAATGTTGTACATAAAATATGTGTCAAGTTTTTAGTAGGGCGGTTCCCTGCTACCAACAGGCATATCCAAACAGGGCAGCAACTATTTTTTTTGTTGACCATAAATTGGTGGAGTCCATCCTTTGGGCGTTCGACCCTGCGGTCGTACTCCGATAGCACCTTCTGGGATTGGATGGTCCGCCGCGATTTGTAATGGAAACTCATCGGGCAGATGCTTGATCTCAAAATCTTTGTACTGGATTGTCATCGCAGGACCCACATGTACCTGAACCGCGAGCACGCCTTCTAATTTTCTACCAACCTCATCCAAGTCAATGACATCCACCGTTTTGGATCCATTGATCCAGTGACGGTGATGATTGCCCTCAACCAGAACGCGAAACTCGTGCCACTCATCGGGAGCAACTATCGGTGCTTCCCATCTGTCGATGATCCAACTCTGTCCTTGTGGATCAATGATTACCTGGTTGCCCGTGGGAGCAAGAATGCGTCGTCCTTTCTCTTCATAAAGCATTCCGTTGTACTGCGCTTTATTTGCCACAACATCACATTGATACCCTGTCACAACATCGAGTCCGAGATCCGGTCGGGAAGTTCCACGATATTGAATACCACTGTTTCCACCGTTTGTAACTTTTACTTTGACACGTAGGTCAAAGTTGCGAATGGTTGAACCTTTCCAGGTCAAAAAGTGATTCATCTTTAATGAACCGTCTGTGGTTCCCGTAATCGCCCCGTCCTTAACCGACCAGTACTTCGTATCGCCGGACCATTGCCGAAGGTTTTTACCATCAAAAACTTTCATAAATCCTTGGTCGTTGATGGGGCTCACATTGTTGGCAGAGGCCACTGGCATGGGATCTGTCGATCGACTGAGGCCTGCAATAGAATCGAGCGGCCCACCATACTCATCGACCCGCTCAGTTGTGCGTTGTCGCATAGCTTTGAGCACATCTGCATAATCCGGATCGTTAGCCAAGTTCATTAATTCGTCTGGGTCATTCTTCAAATCATGAAGGAACTCATGATTCCCATGATCAAAATATCGAACGTACTTGTAGTTCTCGTTCCGTAGTCCCTCAAAGGCGGGGATGCGATTACGGACAGCAAAGTGCTCATGAAATGTTTCCTTCCTCCAGCCATCATGGTTTTTACCATTCACAATTTGCTGCAAACTGCGGCCCTGATAGCGTTCCGGAATTTTGATTCCTGCCCAGTCCAAGAAAGTAGCTGGCAAATCTAGGTTTAGGGCAGTTGCCTTTGTCACCTGTCCACGCTGTGACGGTTTGACTCGCGGATCATAAATGATCAAGGGAACACGAAGTGATTCCTCGAAATGGGACCACTTTCCCGCCAAGCCGCGGTTTCCCATGTAATAACCGTTGTCAGCTGAATAGACGATGATCGTATTGTCAGCTAACCCCGCTGCTTCAAGAGCTTGCATAAAGCGACCGATCGCACCATCGATCCCAGTTACCATGCGGTAGTAGGATCGAATGTTAGTCTGGTATTTATCTTTCGTATTCCAGCGCCAGAAGAAACGTTCACGATTGATCGTAGTCTTCAGAAAGTCTGGAAGATCATAAAATATTTCTGGATCATTCAACCGTGGTGGAGCAATCAGGATATCGTCGTACATTCCATCGACGACGCGTGGCCACGGAAAATGACCGATTCCCGGCCTGCGATCACTATCTTCTGCGTGGCAAGCATTGAACCACATGTTCAACGCAAATGGTTTGTCTTTGGGTTGAGACTGAATAAAGTCGATCCCGCGATCAACAATTATTTCCGTCGCGTGACGCAAACTTCCGTCCGGCTGTTGTTTGTAGAAAGGATTCCGTCCAATTGCCTCGAATTCATCAAAATGATCTTCGCGTTTATATTCGCGTGGCATCTTGGCGTGCCACTTGCCGAAGTAGCCGGTACGATAACCATTCTCTCGCAACAGATCGCTATACAAGGTTTCAACTGCTGCAGAGGTCGCTATATCCGGATGACTTGAGGTTCCGAAACTGCGGCCAGTCAGTCCACTAAGAATGGTGGTGCGACTCACCCAGCAAATCGCCTGGCTCACACAGGCGTTATCAAACCTCGTACCTTCTCTTGCCAACATGTCGATGTTGGGTGTTTGAATGACAGGATTTCCGTAGCATCCTAGTGTGCTGGTGGTCTGGTCATCCGTGAAAAAAAATACGATATTCGGCAATTCTGTTGTTTGTGTTTCTACGGCAAGCGTATTGGCTGGGTACAGCAGAGTGCTGAATACGACTGTGCCAAAAAATTGAAGCATCAAAAAGAAGATTCTCAGATTCAAATGCATAATATGTTGTGCTCTGGGTGGAAGACTATGAAGCAGATGCAGCGATACAATTACGCCATTCCATAAAAAACGATCTGTTGCCTCACACTGCTAAATAAACCATGTGATTCAACACGCGACTGTTATGGTTTTAAAAAACAAAACATGAGATGCGACGTAGATACGAAAAACAGTTGCAATTGAACAAGAAAATGGTTGTTGATGTCGCATTTAGTGGTGCGATTCCTGGAAAGTCACGGGAATGACTCAATGTATCGAGTCACTTTATTTATTCTACTGCATCCCGCTAATGCTTGAATTTACGAGCTGTTTTTTAAGTGATTTGGAAGTGGGCAGTGGCAGTCCCAATAAAAGCACATGCTTAGTATCTGACGGGCAAGAAAAGGCGACGGGTATCTTTGGTATGGTTTGGCCATCAACAGTTGATACAGATCGATTGTGTCTGTGTTTTATGGTCTGACAAAAACTACTGAAAACATTTGATTGTTCAATACAAGTCGGCTTATTCAAATAACAGTATCGATACTATTCTAGTGAGGAACTGCGTGGTACGGCTTGACCTATAGCTTTATAAAAACAGCATCCCCTAAACACGTCCAGCCAAATCTCTTTCGCTAAAGGAACACATGAAAAACTGGATGCTCATTATTTGCCCGGTAGCCGCCGGAGTACTTGGAACCGTGCTTTATACACTCGGATTCTCAAGTGACATTTCTATCACCGCAGCAATCACCACATGGGTTGCAGCGTGGTGGATTACAGAGCCAATTTCTATCCCCGCAACGTCTATGATCCCGCTGGCTTTATTTCCGTTATTCGGAATTTTATCACCGGACGATGTTGCCCTGGCTTACGGAAACAAATTGGTGCTGCTGATGCTCGGTGGTTTTATGTTATCAGCCGCCATGGAAAAGAGTGGCGTTCATGAACGAATTGCTCTTGGAATGGTAAATCTATTCGGTAGTGGCAGTGGTCGTCGGCTAGTCTTTGGATTCATGACTGCCTCGGCAGTATTGAGCATGTGGATCTCTAATGCTGCTACGACATTGATGTTATTACCAATAGCAATGGCAGTCGTTTCTCAGACAACGAATCGGAAGTTACAGGTAGCGCTGTTACTCGGCATTGCGTACGGAGCAAGTGTTGGAGGGGTCGCAACACCAATTGGAACTCCACCAAATTTGGTGTTTATGGGAATCTATAAAGAAGCTACGGGAACAGACATTGAATTTTTTGACTGGATGAAGATGGCGGCCCCTGTCGTCTTTATCATGCTCCCCATCGTTGGCTTTTGGTTAACGCGTGGAATGAGATCTATCGAACCGATTACATTACCGAGTGTTGGGGCATGGCGGAAAGAAGAGTATCGAACATTACTCGTCTTTGGGACGACCGCTTTATTCTGGGTCACCCGCCAACAGCCATTTGGTGGCTGGGTTGGTTTCGCAGAGGGCCAAGGAATGTCACTGCCGTATGCAAATGATGCTTCGATAGCTTTCATTGGCGTACTTTTTATGTTTGTACTGCCCTGTGGCCATGGCGGCAAACTATTGGATTGGAACGCGGTGACCAAGATTCCATGGGGAGTTCTGATCTTATTCGCCGGTGGTTTATGTTTGGCGAGTGCCTTCAAGTCATCTGGATTAAGTGCAGTGCTCGGAAACTCAATGTCTTCCCTTGGAATGCTTCCTGTTCTTTTAGGCATTGCCTCGATTTGTCTCATGGTTACTTTTTTGACAGAAGTCACCAGTAATACTGCAACAACAACAATCTTATTACCAATTTTAGTAGTCGCTGCAATCACAGCAAACATCGAACCGAAGCTTTTCATGATTCCAGCCACCATCAGTGCCAGCTTTGCCTTTATGCTACCCGTAGCGACGCCTCCCAACGCAATTGTATTTGCCTCAGGAAAGTTTTCTGTTCGTGAAATGGCGAGAGAGGGTTTCATCCTGAATATGATCGGTATTCTGGTGGTGACATTGGTCTGCTACGTATTGATTGAATGACTCTCAGCCTGCCCCAAGTGACGCAAAGTACAACAGGTTCGGTGAGCGTCTGCAGCTTCAAATCCACAAGATTTGTTCCGTCTCAATACTGCTATTCGCGTTCGAGTCGTCGAAGAACTACATCAGTTTACTCAAAGCATATTTTGTCTTGATACTCAATGCTGTCTTCAAACTGCACGACCCAGCCCTCGCCACAAAGAGTGCGAATCCTATTATTAAATAAAGTGATAGATAAGCAGCATGTCCCTTCGTTCCCCTAATCACTCAGGTAATTACTTATGTATGAATTCGAAACCGATCGATACATCGTGCAGGTTGCCCACCGTGATGGATATAAATTAGGTGAACTGGCAAGAAATATTAAAGATGGTCATTGGTTGAAACGTCATAGCTATTGCCAAGGCTTTGAAAATCTAATGGGGCAGGACGCAATACTGCCAACACCTATTTCAAAAAATCGAAAGTTTCATTTTTTTACGATCCTCGTTGAGTTGGACCGACCTGATGACAGATTCTTAGAAGAACTCAGTGAGAAAAATTTTCTTTACCAACTTTATGGAATTACGACCGGCTCATTTCATAGCAATATCCCATTTGAAACTGAACAATCTGAAGACCTCCCGTTCCAATGCCTTATTTAACAAACAAAGCTAAGGGTTTTAAAAAAGGTAATTCAAGGGCACCATGATCGTATTACCAATACACGATCTTTGAATAATAAAAGTAGGGGACAAAATTCAATCTTGCCCCCTACCCAATTCATTAAACACCCTTAATTGGTGATTCAAATCATTCTGCCGAAAACTTTCCTGCTTCAAACCCCTTTGGGCCAAAGACCGTTTTGACCTGGTCTCCGAATTCCATAGCATCGAGTTGTTTCACCATTTCTTCGGAGCACACTTTGACTTCGACTACGCCTAGTGATCCACCATCAACTTCAACTTGAGGAGATTCACTTGTTATTTCCTTTCCCGTGAAAGGGCATGCGTGCTGTCGATATTGCCCTGTATAAACAAGCTGGAAGTTCGCTTTTGCCTCATACTTATCAGGGTCACGATCCATTTTTTTAACGCATGATGAACAGCAAAGAAATAATTTGCCATCCTTGTAATCTACAACTTTTTTTCCTTTTACATCTTTCCGCACCATGATGAAACATTTCAGCCCATCAATTTTCGACTCATCAACTTCTGCTGCTGCCGCGACCTGAACGGCACCATCAAATGACAGAATTCCGCTCATAAAAAGGGAACATACTAGCAACAATGTCGTAAAAGCTTTTTTCATCTGTAAATTTCCTTTTTGTTTGAAGTTCCAAAGACTTGTTGCTGGCAAGGAGTTATTGCATCCGCTGGCTAAAGTTGTCGATCGATAGTTTATCAATTTTTTTTGCGTGAATCTAACCTAATGCCGAACCGTAAAAGACTCATGTCCTTGCCGCTTATTTTCCGGGATTATCAGTATCATGACCCTTCTTTAAACTGTCGCTTTACTCGATTAACTCGTCGCCTAAAATCTTTTTCAACAAGTTGAATGGATCCACATTTTTTCATACAGCGAAAGCGAATCGCCTTGATACGATGCTCGAGTTCACGATATTTTTGAATTACTTCACTATTCTGATATTCAATGAGTGCAATTTCCTGAATCATCTCATTGACTAAAACGCTCTCTTCGTTCATGTCTACCCTGTGACGTTTTCATTCGGATGACCGCTTCAAAACCACGACTACCTCGCCCTTTTGTATGTGATTTTTTCACAATTTATCTTCCCAACAAGCAACTTCAGTAATTGGCCCTCGCTTCCCCAGGGGCCATGGTGATTTTGGATATCCAATAAAGAATAATCCAAGCGCCCTATCACTCTGATTCAGACCGAGATGGTCACAGTATCGCTTACTTGTCGCTGCACTATGAGTCGACCAGAAACCACCAAGACCATATGCCGTAGCCGTCAAATGCATATTTTGTACTGCACACCCAATCGCCATGACTTCATCAATTTCTTGAATTTTCTCAGTTTCGTCCCGTTTCATTGCGATTGAAATAGTCACAGGTGAAGCTAACACGTTCTGCCGGAGTCCAGTATATTTTTTCTCCTTAAACGCATCCTTCGGCGTAATCATGCGATAGATATCACATAGCGTATTCGCCAAGTTTTTTCTCGCATCGCCACAGCAAACAAAAAATCTCCAAGGAAACGTCTGACCGTGAGTTGGCGCCCAGTGTGCGTTCTCTATTATTTTTTCAATTATCGCGTTTGGTACTGGTCTGTCATCGTACGCATTTGGCTTAATCGTCCTACGCTTTCTTATCAGGCGCGACACCATGTCGGTATCAAAAGAATATTCACTGTTAGCCATGAGCACTCTAGGTGTTTCAGACGATTCGTGGTTATACGACTACC
>PKCL01000071.1 GCA_002862165.1 Planctomycetaceae bacterium | reverse complement strand
GGGTAATAACGACAACACTTCCAGCAAAGTTTGCGATACCTTCCTCGAGCGAGCGAAGCGTATCAACATCAAGATCATTTGTTGGCTCATCGAGTAGCAAAAGATTCGCACCCCTCCGGAGTAACTTAGACAGATGAACACGGTTTCTTTCTCCACCAGAAAGCGTGCCAACTTTTTTCTGTTGATCTGGGCCCATAAAATTAAACTTTGCTACATAACTACGGGCATTCACCGTGCGTTTCCCAAGCTGAATGGTGTCATGTCCACCTGAAATCTCCTCGAATACTGTTTTCTCCGGATCAAGTGAATCACGACTTTGGTCCACATACCCGATATCAACTGTTGATCCGACTTTGATTGACCCCGTATCTGACTCTTCTTGTCCAACAAGCATTCGAAAAAGGGTGGTTTTCCCAGCACCATTAGGGCCGATAATCCCGACGATACCACCTGGGGGCAAACGAAACGAAAGGTTTTCAAAAAGCAACTTGTCTCCAAATGCCTTGGAAAGCCCCTCGGCATCAATGACCTGATCACCAAGTGGGCGACTCGCCGGCACAGTGATCTCAACATCTGTGTCACGAGTTGCCGCCTCCTCTGCAGCGAGCTTCTCGAAAGAAGCCACTCTCGCCTTGCTTTTTGCCTGTCGAGCTTTCGGTGACATTCGAATCCACTCGAGCTCTTTGGTGAGCGTCTTCTGACGGGCACTTGCTTTCTTTTCTTCAAGAACCATCCTTGCCTGTTTCTGTTCAAGCCAAGAGGAATAGTTTCCTTCAAAAGGTATGGCACGACCGTGGTCAACCTCAAGAATCCATTTTGCGACGTTGTCTAAGAAGTATCTATCGTGCGTCACAGCAACAACAGTGCCCGTGTATTCAGCAAGAAAGTGCTCGAGCCATAAAACACTTTCCGCATCAAGATGATTTGTTGGTTCATCAAGCAACAAGAGATCTGGCTTTTCAAGCAGAAGACGGCACAGTGCGACGCGTCGACGCTCACCACCAGATAAATTGGCAACACCCCAGTCTCCTGGGGGGAGATTCATTGCATCCATCGCAATTTCTACCTGCCGGTCCAAATCCCATAAATTCTTGGCGTCGATTTCATCCTGGACAGTTGCTTGTTCAGCAAGCAACTTTTCCATTTCGTCATCACCTAATGGCTCAGCAAAACTTGCATTGATTTCTTCATATCGCTGGAGCACTGCTCGAGACTGAGTTACCCCATCCATAACATTTTCAAACACTGTTTTTTCAGCATCGAGTTCTGGCTCTTGCTCAAGGTATCCAACACTGAACCCGTCAGACAATCGGGCCTCGCCCTCGTACTCAGCGTCGATACCAGCCATGATCTTCATCAATGTACTTTTACCAGCGCCATTACGGCCAAGCAGGCCAATCTTCGCGCCTGGATAAAAGGCCACATTAATATTTTTCAGCAATTCACGCTGACCAAATTTTTTCGTGAGATCAGTAATCTGAAAAATAAACTGGGCGCCCATCAGTGCTCCTATGAGTACGTAAAAATTAACCTGCACAAGAAAAACAAAACTACGTTTATCGTAGCTTATCTCAGCACTCGTATCGTACCTCATCACCCGGTGATCCACGAGACACTGCTGATAGAATGAGCGACCGCCTGTCACGAGAGACGACTACCACAAGTTTGCGGAGTTAGTGGCAGTCGTTGCAGGGTCTCTGTGCATCCACTACGATCACTCTACTACATACATTGTTAGTTAAAGGAGTTACTTCCATGGCTGAATATGCAGACCCTGACGTCCTCGTCTCAACAGAGTGGGTGGTCGAACACCACAGTGATCCCGCTGTGAGAATCGTTGAATCGAATGAGGATCGGGCTCTTTACACACAGGGGCATGTTCCGGGCGCGGTGGAGATTGATTGGCAAGTAGACCTCCAAGACCAGGTTGTTCGAGATTATGTCGACCGGAAGGGTTTTGAGGAGATCTGCCGAAACAATGGCATTACCAATGACACAACAGTTATTTTCTATGGCGATAAAAATAACTGGTGGGCTTGTTATGCATTCTGGGTCTTCAAACTCTACGGTCATCCACAATGCAAAATTATGAATGGTGGGCGAAAGAAATGGCAACTTGAAGGCCGGGCATGGTCTTCTGACAGGGTTAGCTATCCTCCAACCACTTATACAGCACCAGAACAGGACAAGTCTGTTCGAGTGCTTCGCGAAGAAGTTCTTAAACATCAGAAGGCTGGGAAAAATCTTGTTGATGTTCGAAGTCCTGAAGAATATTCAGGTGAGCGACTGCACATGCCTGACTACCCAAATGAAGGCGCTCTTCGCGGAGGGCATATTCCTGGCGCTGTAAATATTCCTTGGCCACTTTCTGTAAACGAGGACGGAACATTTAAGACTGCGAAAGAACTGGAAAAGCTTTACTGCAAAGCAAATCACTTAAAGCGTCGAAGCCCAACTATTGCATATTGTCGTATCGGTGAGCGTTCAAGCCTCACATGGTTTGTTCTCAAATACCTCCTTGGATTCGGAAACGTTCGAAACTATGACGGCTCTTGGATGGAGTGGGGGAACTGTGTTGGGGTCCCCATTATCAAGGGCGCTCATCCTCACGGCTCTTCAGATGACAGCACATCAACAACTTGATCTTGAAACAAGTTCGTCAAGTAAGCATAGAAAAAAGACTAACAGGCCACGAGGAAGATCAACATGGAAACGGTGAACGAACGCCTCGACCAGATCGTCGAAGAGTTTGTTGACTTGGACGCTCGAGAAAAACTGGAATTGCTCCTCGACTTTGCAAACCGTTTACCGCCATTGAGCGATGAGTATTTAGCAAAAAAAGGTACTGAGGATCGACGCGTTCACGAATGTCAAACTTCGGTATTCCTCTGGCCAGAAATATCAGACGGCTCAATGAATCTCGTGGCTGAGGTTGCCGAAGAAGCACCGACCGTAAAGGGTTTTGTTGCGATACTTGCAGAAGTAGTAGCCAGCCGCCCCCAGTCCGAAGCAAGCGAACTGCCAGAAGATCTTCTTGAAAAAATCGGGCTAGCAGATGTACTCGGTATGCTACGTAGCAGGGGACTCCGTACCATTGTCAGCCGAGTTCGCCGGGAACTCATTGATGCTCAATAACCTACACGCATCATCACGTTATAGCCCCGCTATTCGACCCCTTGCCGACTAGCATAGAAAACAAGAAACCAAGCAGGACGATGACTCCACAAGAATCGACAATCGAAACAAAACCGCTTGTGGCTGGAATTGATCTCGGCGGCACCGCGGTTAACGTGACGCTACTAGACCATACGGGGGAGTTCCTGATACACGACCTCTTCGAACATCCCGCACGTAGCGTCGAAGGCCCAGCAATCTGCTTGCAACAAATTATTGATGGCCTTCAGGCTGCCATGACACAGGTAGGCAGAAGAAAAGAAGAGATTTCTGCGATTGGGCTTGATACACCCGGACCGGCTACAGCCGATGGAGTATTGAGTAAGCAAGGATCGACTAACTTTATTCATCCTGACTGGGCTGGGTTTGATATTCGTGGAAATCTCGAGCAACTGTTAGGCATCCCTGTCCACTATTTAAATGACGGAAATGCAGCTGCTGTTTGGGGACACAACAGCATTTTTGGCAATCAACCAGAGAAGACCTCTGTCTCTGCCATCATCGGCACCGGATTAGGAGGAGGCATTGTTCACCAAGGCTGTGTTGTGGCTGGCAGCCGTGGTTTTGGCGGTGAACTTGGGCACGTTCTTATTCCAACGGCACTGCTTTGTGAAATGATACCTGAATTGAAGAGCCACAGATCACTATGCAATTGTGGTCGCGTTGGAGATCTTGAATCACTCTGTTCTCTCACGGCAATCCGAAAAAGCCTGCTTCCTCACTTCCTACAGAATTACCGCAACCACGAATTAGCGTCACTTGATCCCAGCAAAGCTGCAATTCGAGTTCGTGGCCTGGCTGTTGCTGGAGATGAAATGTGCCAAGCAATCTTCCGAGTTCAAGCCAGAGCGTTAGGACTATTTTTTGACCAAATGATAAACACATTTGATCCTGATGCACTCATCATTGGAGGTGGTGCTATAGAAACCGAAAAATCTTTCCAGCAATGGTTCATCAACGAAGTCAGACAGGGCATGCCAACCCAACGAGAAGAGCAACAAGACATTGTCATTGAGATAATGCCAAACGGAGATACTGCCGGAGCCCGTGGCGCCGCAATTGAAGCACAACGTGTCCTTATATCAAGCCACTAGGTCACAGTCGAATTGGAAGATTAATTCTAGGTCACCTGCGCGAATTATCCTGAGCATATTTCCAACTCACACTGAATCAATAATTGGAAGCACAGGAACCGGGACTTTTCGACGCCTTTCAGGTACCGCCTGCACAGCCTCACCTTGATTTGTAGAGGGTGGGCCAAATAACGCGAGTCTCGCAGTTCGCAAGAAACCCTTCCAAGACCCAAAGGTCGCTTCTACCGCCGCCGGTTCATAACCACAGTGCGCCATACACTGCTGACATTTCGGATTACCACTCGCCCGTCCGTATGAACCCCAGTCTGTTGTCTTCATAAGGTCTGAAAAACTTTCGGCATATCCCTCATCAAGTAGATAACACGGTTTTTGCCAACCAAAGAGGCTGTATGAGGGAGTCCCCCAAGGCCGACATTCAAGATCCCAGTTTCCTTTGAGAAACTCCAAAAACACTGGAGACTGATTAAATTTCCAACGACCTCCACCGCTCTTGAAAATCTTTCGAAAAAGCCCATGGCTTCTTTCACGACTCAGGAAAATATCCTGTTCTGGAGCTTTCTCATACGAGTAGCCCGGCGATACCATCATTCCCTCCACACCAAGTTGCATAACCTCGTCGAAAAACTGACTGCAACGCTCCGGCTCAGCGTCAGCAAAAAGTGTTGAGTTTGTCGTGACTCGAAAGCCAGCTTTCTTTGCAGCACGGATCGCGTTGATTGCCATTTCATACACGCCATTTCGGCAGACAGATGCATCGTGCTCTTTTTTAAGCCCATCTAAATGAATTGAGAACGCAAGATACTTTGATGGCTTAAAACGAGGAAGCATTTCTTCGAGTTTTATCGCGTTGGTACAAACATAAAGATACTTTTTACGGGCAACTATTCCTTCAATAATCTCGCCAATTTGGGGATGAAGCAACGGCTCACCCCCTGGAATTGCCACAATTGGGGCACCACATTCATCTACAGCCTTCAAACATTGAGATGGCGAGAGATGCTGACGGAGTATCTCACTAGGATGCTGAATCTTTCCGCACCCGGCGCATGCAAGGTTACATCGAAAAAGAGGTTCGAGCATAAGCACAAGTGGGTACTTGTCGTTTCCTCGAAGACGCTGCACAGCAACATGACGCAACACAGCCATCATCTGCCCAACTGGAACACTCATGACAATACTCCTTCGTACATCTCTGACACTCTTTCTCGTGACTCGGCATACATGCGTTTCTGACCGTTGCTTTCAACTCCCACTGAAGAATGCCATCTTGCGATCGCAATGAGCGGGAATGAAATCCGGTAGTAGTGATACCGAAGATAGAAAACCTTTGGGAACCCAGTCCCGGTAAATGCTGTTTCGTTCCAATCACCATCAGCGCGCTGCGTGGTAAGCAACCACTGAATACCACGTTGAGCTGACGGAGTCATTGACTTGTTAGCAGCCACAAGACCAGCGACTGCCCAGGCTGTTTGTGACGCCGTTGGCTCGCCGACACCCTTCAGGGCTGGATCTGCATAACTCGCTGGGCTCTCACCCCAGGCCCCGTTGGGCTGCTGAGCTGAAATAAGCCAATTCACCCCCGCATCGATCCGCGGATCATCCGAAGAGACGCCTACTGCTCGAAGACCTTCAATCGCCTGCCAGGTGCCGTATATATAGTTCACGCCCCAACGACCAAACCAACTCCCGTCGGGCTCCTGTGTCTCACGAAGATATTCAATTGCCCGATCAACTCCGGGCTCACCAACGCCATGACCAAGACTGCCGTAGGCTTCGAGCACACGACCTGTAAGATCTGGTGAACTTGGATCTATCATTGCATTGTGATCAGCAAAAGGGACCTTGCAGAGAAGTTCGTGATTATTATCACGGTCAAAAGCACCCCAACCACCATCACTATTTTGCATGGCAGTCAGCCACTGTATACCGCGACGCATTGCATTTCTGACATGACGAATACGCTCATCCTGACTATCTTCGGACGCCTTCTCCTGGCTACCCGAACACGCCTTGTGTCGTTTCAGCCATGAAGAGAATGCGATCAAAACCATCGCCGTATCATCGACGTCTGGGTAGTAGCAGTTGGCATACTCAAAACACCAACCAGATGGAACGGCTTGTACTCGGCGAGACCAATCACCCGCGAAACGTACTTCTCGAGCAAGTAGCCAATCAACAGCATTAGCCAGGCTTTTAGAACTATCGACTGCTGGCGAGGCTATTTCTGCAAGCCCTCTAAGTACTATTGCTGTATCCCAAACCGGTGAACGACAAGGCTCAATTCGAATTGTTTCATCATCTGGATGCTCAATAAGACCTTCTAACTGCTTCCAGCATTCCGCAACCTCAGCAGAATTATCACCACAACCCATTGCACGGAGGGCTACGATACTCCAAACAATTGGAGGAAAGATTGCACCAAGACCATCGCTATCACGGAAACGCTGCAACATCCATTCCCGGCATGCCATTACGGCCCGTCGACGAAGAGGACGAACACCAAAGTTATCGACCACCTTTATCACATGGTCGACAAGTCTAAAAAAACGTGACCAACCATCGTTTCCGCCGATTGGCCGTTTTTTCATCGCCGGCGTGCAGTCCTCGAAAAGCTCATGAATACCTCTTTCTTTGGGTAATGTTCGTACCGGCTTAAAAGACCAGATCAATGAAAGAGGTACTATCATTGTTCGCGACCACGCTGAAACGCGATGCAAACTAATTGGAAACCAATCCGGCAGCAGGATCATCTCCGGAGGAACAGCTGGACAATCGGAATATGAAATCTGTCCGAGCAACGCCAGATAGAAACGAGTAAAGCTATTCACAGTCCAGGGGCCACCTGCCTTCGCAAT
>PKCL01000163.1 GCA_002862165.1 Planctomycetaceae bacterium | reverse complement strand
AGTTTCAAAGGAGAGGCAAGCTGGTCATAAATTCTGCCAGCTAAGGCGGCAACAGTCCGCCCGTGTTCAAGTTCACCAGAGCAGGCTTCGGCGAGTCGTTCCACGGCCTGTGCACTCTCAGCAGGATTATCAGCTTGTCCGCCAAAGCACTCATCAACCATTTCACGGATCAGACCATCTCGAACTCCTCGTGTGTGTACGAGGATGGTGTTCACTCGAAAACGTTTGAGAAGTCCGTCAATAATTGAGAGCCCCGCAATGATGATATCAGCCCTGTCTGAGGACATGCCTGCCATTGACTTGCGAGATCGAAGTGACATTTTTCTGAGTTGATCGAGAAGGTGCCGGAGTTCTGCGTGAGAAACCTTGTAGCCAGCGACAGGAATATCAGCCTCTTTCTTGGAGGCCATAACAAGCTCCGCTAAGGTGGTAAACGTACCACCAGAGCCAACAAGGAAATGAGGTGCAAATAGGGGGCGGCTCGTCTCGCGTTTGAGGCATCCCGTAATTTCTTTGTCAAGTTTTATGAGTCCCTGTTGGAACTCAACGCCTTCAGCACCACTCCCTATTCCGCATCGTTCTGTAAGCCTCACGGCACCAAGTGGCGTCGAGAAAATTGATTCCACAAGAGAGCCGGTGGCAAAAACAATCTCAGTGCTACCGCCTCCGATGTCAGCGATAACAATATTTTTTCCATTGAGGTCGAAGGCATGCTGCACGCTTGAGAATGCGAGGCGGGCTTCTCTTTCCCCAGAAATTACTTCGACGTTTAGCCCAACCTCTTTTTCTATTCGCTGACAAAATTCTGGTCCATTCGTAGCTTCTCGAACAGCACATGTGGCGATTGTACGAAGTGCGGAAACCTGGTATCCGGCCGCGATTTGTTTGAAGGTTTCAAGTGCGGCAAGAGTTCTCTCCATCGCATCTTCGTCCAGTCGGCCATCTGAAGAAATGCTGCGCGCGAGTCTTGTCGGTTCACGTTCCTCGTCAAGAATGCGGTAACTGCTCCCTCGGAATACTTCGGCAACAAGAAGTCGAACACTGTTACTACCGATGTCAATTCCAGCTAAACGGCTTGCCATCTCCGCATTCAGATAGATTTGTTTTGGGTCAGGCTGGATGGTCATGTCGACTTCAATTCAAAAGCAGGATGAGTTCTTCAGGTCGTAGTATCATACTCGGATGAGTACTGTTAGTGTTTGGGTTGCACTTCTTGTTTGTATGAATTCAACTTAACTCTCTCTCCACTAATTTACCGCTTTCTCTATCTTGCGCACGTGCCACGAATATTTTCAGGAACAGTTTTCAGTAGTGCCGAAGGGGTTTCATTGCCTGAAAATGGCTGTGGAATCACTGTTGGGAACTTTGACGGTGTGCATCTTGGGCACCAGGAAATAGTCAGATGCCTGATTGAGTCCGTGAGGCCTCTGGGTTTGCCATCAATTGCAGTAACGTTTGACCCTCATCCTGCTGCATTGCTTTGTCCCAACCAGCCAAAACTTTCGTTGACGACAATAGACAGGCGAGTCAGTTTACTCCTTGCTCTTGGCTTAGATGCAGTTTGTGTTGTAAAGACGACACCAGAGTTGTTGAACCTTTCAGCAGAACAGTTCTACCAAGAGGCGCTGCGTGAATGTTTTCATCCAGCCGCTATTGTTGAGGGCGAAGACTTTCATTTCGGTCATAATCGACAGGGAACGTTAGCGCACTTGCGGCGTTGGTCGGAGCGAGATTCAATTGCATTAAGAGAAGTTTCAGCAGTACAGGTTGATGGAGTTGCTGTGTCGAGTTCACGAATACGTGCCCTACTCGAAGACGGAGATGTGGCAAAGGCAGCCGAACTACTTGTTTTTCCATACGCCCTTGAAGGCCGTGTTGTTCGAGGTCAGCGACGGGGTGCGCAGCTTGGTTTTCCTACGGTAAACCTTCACGACGTTCACACATTAGTTCCTCTTGAAGGGGTCTACGCGGGAGTTGCTACGACAGCATGTGGTGATCGGTATGGTGCGGCAATCCATGTTGGGAAAAACCTCACATTCGGTGCGGTGGAGCAGACCGTAGAGGCGCACTTGATTGGCTTTTCTGGTGATCTCTATGGTCAGTTTGTCGAAGTCAACTTTTCTCAACGGCTTCGGGGTACTGAAAAATTTAAGGGACCTCAGGCTCTTGTCGAGCAGTTGCGTAGTGATGTTTTGCAGGTGGAGTCGTTGTCACAGCTGAACTTGAAAGCTCCCCAGTATGAGCGAGTTTCTCTGACGTCCGCGGCTTTTTCGCGTTAAGATGAAATGAAAATATTCTGCTAGATTAGTTGCAATATTGCCTCGTAGAAAAGGAAGTTCTCTATGCGTCTCGATTGGTCTGCGTTTCTTCATGTTTTGGATGAATCGAATCGGATTGTGCTCACAAGTCACGTTCGACCGGACTGTGATGCACTTGGTAGTGAACTGGGGATGGCGGGGATTCTTGAAGCCGTTGGAAAAGATGTTCGGATTGTGAACGCGCAGAAAACCCCAGCGAACCTCCAGTGGATTGATCCACGAGGAAAATGTGAGTCATTAGCACAAGGCATCTCGCCCGCAGACCTTGATGACCGTGATCTACTGGTAGTGCTTGATACAAGCGCCTGGGCCCAGCTTGGTGCCATGGGAGAAGTTCTCAAGCGACGACGCGAGCGGGTTGTTGTTGTAGATCACCATGTCAGTGAAGACGACCTCTCAGACCGTTGGTTTAAAGACACTACAGCTGAGGCAACAGCACGCATCGTCTATGAAATTGGTTTACGTTTGCGAGTTCCACTTACTGAAGAGATTGCTACACCACTTTATGCCGGACTCTCTACTGATACTGGAGGATTCCGCTTTCCGTCAGCTAGCGGTGAGACCTTTCGTGTCGCCGCCCGTCTTGTTGATGCTGGTGCTAATCCATCGTTTATATACAGGGAACTCTTTGAGCAAGACACCCTTTCACGACTGCACCTCGTTGGACGAACACTTGCAGGAGCACGAACCTTCAACGATGGGGCCTGTATTCTTTCAACAGTTCGTCAATCAGATATTAAAGAAGTCAGTGCCTCGCCGGCTGACACTGAAGACCTCATCAATCTGACTCTTGCAGTAAAGGGTACGCAGGTCGCAGCAATTATGATTGAGCAGCCAGATAAGAGGGTGAAGCTGAGCTTTCGGAGTCGCGGTGCTGCCGATTGCAGTGCTCTTGCAGGGCACTTTGGTGGCGGAGGTCATAAAGCAGCAGCAGGAGCAATTGTCGCTGGGCCATTTGACGATGTTGAAAAACAGGTCACCGAGGCTGTTGACGCTGCGTGGCATGCCCTCGAGTCAGAATAGTCGAAGTTTCCAAGATGTCATCTGACATGTTCGGCTGATGCCCATGTTCGGCTGATGCCAAGAAATGGTTTTCTGATACCAAGCATGTTAGCCCGTCACAGTCTTCTTGCTCAATACGTGATACTGTAATGAGAACGAAATTCCAAAAGAGATACAATGAAAATCTTTTGGCTCGTGCCGTGGTTATGTTTGTAATAAGCGATTGAGATATGACATGATTTGCATGTCATTGTAACTATCAAAGGTCGTGAATATCGAGGTGATTGTACGCTGCCATCAAAGCGAATTTGGTTTGTAAGTGCTTGATGTAACTGGAGGTCAGATTGTGACTGAGCAATTGAGTGAAGATTCCGCGGAACAGGAGACGAGACGGCGAAGCTTCCTTGCGGGAGTAGTAGCAGTTTTGTGTGGAGGGCTGGCCACGCTCCCACCTGTTGTCGCAGCAGTCTGGGCTTTTCTTGATCCTTTACAGAGATCATCAGGCGCGGCGACGTTCCTGCCTCTTACTGATTTGACGAATGTTCCTGCAGACGGACAGCCTCGGCAGTTTCCAGTCATTGCTGATCGAGTTGACGCATGGACAGGTTATCAAGCCGAGCCAATTGGTGCCGTGTACGTGAAAAGAGATGAGGGCACTGAGCGTGTCGAGGTTCTCTCAGCAACATGTCCTCATGCAGGATGCTTCGTTGAATTAGATAATGCAGCAGGTTGTTTTCGGTGTCCATGCCATAACAGTAGTTTTACCCTTGATGGTGGTATCGTTGCACCAAGTCCAAGTCCTCGGTCAATGGACAGTCTTGAGTGTGAGGTGAGTAAGGCGGGTGCGGTATCTGTGAAGTGGCAGAATTTCTATACAGGTATTGAAGACAAGGTGGCGAGAAAATGAGAGACGCCTCTGGGCATAGTGAATCGCCTGGTCTTGATGAAGTCGCCGGCGGTAGTTGGATCAGTAATTGGCTTGATAGTCGAACAGGATATCGAGCCCTTGTTCGAAGTGCACTGTATGAGCGAGTTCCCGGCGGCGCCCGTTGGCGTTACGTGTGGGGAAGCACTCTCGTCTTTGCTTTCATGACACAAGTCATTACTGGCTTAGTGCTCTGGGCGAGTTATTCAGCGAGCGCTCAGACTGCTTGGGAAAGCGTCTATTACATTCAGTATGAAATGACAGGAGGCTGGCTTCTTCGTGGGCTTCACCATGTGATGGCTCAGGCCATGGTTGTGCTGCTTGCTCTTCATGTGATGCAGGTTGTGATTGATGGTGCGTATCGAGCGCCCCGTGAAGTGAATTTCTGGCTAGGGTTAGTGTTAATGATGCTGGTTCTCGGCATGGCCCTGACCGGGTACCTTTTGCCATGGGACCAAAAAGGATATTGGGCGACCCGAGTTGCCACAAATTTAGCGGGTCTGGTGCCACTCGTTGGACCATCGATACAGCAACTCGTTGTTGGAGGCCCTGACTATGGGCACCATACACTGACGCGGTTCTTTGCACTGCATGCTGGGTTCTTGCCTGCAACACTGGTTATCTTTCTCGTCTTACATTTAACGTTATTTCGGAAGCATGGTCTCCATGCCAAGCAGCCAATCACAAAGCCTGATGCAATGTTCTGGCCAGACCAGGTACTCAAGGATGCAGTTGCAATGCTTGCTGTGATGGCTGTTGTTCTTGGTGTGATTCTAATGCCGGCTTTGCGTGCAATTCTTGCTGGGGAGCCAATTGTACCTGGGCATTTGGGTGCAGAGCTTGGCGCACCGGCTGATCCATCCGAGCCGTACGCCGCCGCTCGACCGGAATGGTATTTTCTTTTTCTGTTTCAGTTCCTCAAGGTTTTTGAGGGTTGGGGAGCGACGGGTGAATTTCTTGGTGCTATCGTAGTGCCGGGAGCTACGTTAGGTATTATGTTTCTTATGCCAATTTTCGGGCAGTGGAAGCTTGGTCATCGATTCAATATCGTTTTTACTATTGCAATCTTGGCGGGCGCTGGACTTTTGACCGCCATGGCTCTTCATGAAGA
Organism: Planctomycetaceae bacterium; assembly: GCA_002862165.1. Taxonomy (GTDB): domain Bacteria; phylum Planctomycetota; class Planctomycetia; order Pirellulales; family UBA1268; genus UBA1268. Next base: position 1,783 of record PKCL01000163.1, on the reverse strand, counting down.
TTATTATGCGCTCTGGGCAGACCGGTCTGCTTTTGCAGATGTTGAAAAATTAATCGAATCAACAGGCGGAGATGATGAAAAAATCTTTGCAGCACTCGGACACGATAAAGAAAAGCTGAATGTCTTTACGAATAGACGAGAAAAGCTTGAGGCTATTCGTCGTTCTGAGGCTTTTTTAGCCGCCGTGAAACAGGCTGCACGTGATTCTAGTCGGGCGGTAGAGCTTGCAGGACGGCCAGAAAAAATCCCTTCTACTGGAGCATTGTCATTAGTCCGCAGTGATCCGCTTTCGCAGGGACCAAAATTATTTGCCCAGCATTGCCAGAGTTGTCACGCCCATATCGATCCTACAGCTGAGAATGCTGAGGAGGTATTTGCAAAATCTTCGGCTGCAAATCTTTTTGAATTTGGCAGAGAGTCGTGGGTACGTGGGCTTCTTGATCCAAAACGTGTCGGTGGTGCGGCCTATTTTGGGAACACAGCGCACAAGGAAGGAGATATGGTGTCGTTTGTCTGTGAGGACTTCACTGATGAAGACGAGTGGAAGCAAGATGATAAAGAAGCCGTTATCTTTACGCTTGTGGCGGAGTCAGGCCTGCTTCAAGGAACTGGAAAAAAAGGAACTGGAAGAAAAAAAGTTATCAAGCGTGGACAGGGGTTAATTGCTGACACTGATCGGTGTGGAAGCTGCCATCCTTACAGAGACAACGAGACAGAGCTTGGCTACGCACCAGACCTGAATGGATGGGGGTCTGAAGAGTGGTTGGTAGGGATTATTACTGATCCGACACATCAACGATTTTACCCGGATACAAACGATCGTATGCCACGATTTGGTGTGGCCTCTGAAGGTGGTCTACAGGCGTTGAGTAATAAGCAGATCAAACTCGTCAGTCAGTGGTTGCGTGGTTCTTGGTATCGGCCTGCTGTGCATAGCCAGGCAAGCAGTGTCAGGGACCATCCGTAGCGTGATTCGTTCGAGGAAACCTCTTGTGGTCATAAAGGAATTCTTTCAGCTTGCCTGGTCAAGTGCCTTCAGGTACTACCCAATACCGCCGAGATCGGTTGCTTGACGCACCCTTCCGACTCCAAGCATGAAAGCGGCTGTTCGAAGCGAAACTTTTCGGGAGGACGCAAGTTGCCAGACTTGTTCAAATGCTTCACCTAGAATGCGGTCGAGTTCTTGTCGGACTCGATTCATTCCCCATTGGTAATGTTGACGATTTTGTACCCACTCAAACCAGCTTGCAGTGACGCCACCGGCATTACACAGGATGTCGGGTAAAATAGTGACTCCGATTTCATCGAAAAAAGCATCAGCAGCAGGATCAGTAGGAGCATTTGCTGCCTCAACGATAATAGGTGCTTTGATGTGGCCAGCGTTTTCATTTGTCAGAACACCTCCAAGAGCAGCTGGGACTAAAACATCACAGTTGCAGGAGAGTAATTCTTGATTCGAGATGACGTCTCCTCCCGTATAGCCCATCAAGGTGCCACCATTACTGTGTACGTACCGAATCATCTCTAGCACATCGAGACCTTCTTTCCGATACACGTTTGTGGTTGCATCGCCCACGGCGATGATCCGACACTCTGTTTCCTGAAGGAACTTTGCGGCATGAGTGCCAACATTTCCAAAACCTTGCACGACAACGCGAGTTCCGGGTATCTTTCGGCCGAGACGACTGAGAAGTTTTACGGTAAGCAGTCCGACTCCGCGGCCTGTGGCCTCTTCACGACCGGGTAACCCATGATATTCCACAGGTTTACCAGTGACACAAGC
>PKCL01000149.1 GCA_002862165.1 Planctomycetaceae bacterium | reverse complement strand
ATCTTGAATTGCAGGCGCGCTAAAATGTTGGCAAAACGAATTATTCCATGCCTCGATGTTGAAAAGGGACGTGTTGTAAAAGGAACAAAGTTCCTCGAACTCATTGATGCCGGTGATCCTGTAGCAGTGGCTGCTCGTTATGAAGCTGAAGGAGCGGATGAATTAGTTTTCCTTGATATTACTGCGAGCCATGAAGGTCGAGCAATTATGCTTGACATGGTGCGACGAGTAGCTGAAACGATATTTATGCCGTTCACTGTAGGTGGTGGTATTCGCACATTAGACAATGCCGTTGAACTCATTCATGCTGGAGCTGAAAAGGTGAGTATCAATTCATCAGCGGTAAAGACGCCCGAGTTGGTAACAGCAGTTGCAAATCGTCTTGGAAGCTGTGCAACTGTCGTGAATATCGACCCGAAGCGAGTGATCAAAGATGGCAAAGAAGTCTGGGAGGTCTTTGTGAATGGTGGCCGAGTCCCAACGGGTATTGAGGCTGTTGATTGGGCACAAAAGGTCGAGCAACTAGGCGCAGGCGAAATAGTCTTAACATGCATGGACCGAGACGGTACTCGCGACGGATATGATCTAGAAATGACCGCAGCAGTAAGTCAGGCGGTCGGAATTCCCGTGGTAGCCAGCGGTGGTGCAGGTCGGCCAGAGCATCTCGCTGATGCCATCGAGTTCGGTGCTGCTGATGCTGTGTTGGCAGCAGGAATATTTCACTTTGGTGTCTGTTCTATTGCCGATGTAAAAGACATGCTGCGTGCTCGTGGAATTCCAGTTCGTCCAGTTGAGGAGTATTCATAAAAGTCTAGCTGCACGTCATAATAGCGCACTATTTGGCCGAAGGGCCGCATTTGTCTATTGTGTGATCTTAGAGAACGTCTCAAAGTTGGAAGATTTTACCTATCGTGAGGGGGCACAAATAATGCTTGATGCCAAGTCAGAAACACAATCGGCAGAGGCTACTTTTGTTTCTGAGGAATCTGCACCAGCGGCAGTTGTTCCAAAAAAAAATGACAAACTTGAAATAGATAGATATTTCGAAGCTCTTGTCAAACTCGACGGCTCGGACCTTCATCTCAAAGTTGATCAGCCCCCAATTATGCGAGTGAAAGGATCACTTCAGCGTCTCAAGGCACCACCAATTGGTCACGAGCAGATGAAGAGCCTTTGTTTTCCAATGCTTGATGATCGCCAGATGAAAATTCTTGAAGATGAAGGGGGTGCAGACTTTGCATATTCAGCACTTATTGGTGATACAAGGTGGCGATTTCGAGTGAACCTTCTCTATCAGCAAGGATCACTTGGGATGGTGGCCCGAAAAGTCAACAACACGATACCAAACTTTGAAAAGCTATTTCTCCCAGCATCAATTGAGCGACTATGTACGCTCGATCAAGGGATGGTCTTGCTCGCAGGTGTGACTGGCTCTGGGAAAAGTACGACGATTGGTTCAATGTTGAACTATATCAATAGAAATTACCGAAAGCATATTCTTACACTTGAGGATCCTGTTGAGTTTGTTTTCACAGAAGATAAGTGTCTTATTAATCAGCGAGAAGTTGGTACTGATGTCAAAAATTTCGAGATTGGCATGAAGCACGCGGTTCGAGAAGATCCAGACATTATTCTCGTTGGAGAATTGCGAGATACCGAAACCTTTAAAACGGCAATTCATGCTGCTGAGACGGGACATCTCGTCTATGGCACTATTCATGCTTCAAATGCTCCGAGTACGATCACGCGAATTCTTGACCTTTTTCCTCAGGAAGAACACGCAGCGATCCGAAGCGCTATGGCTTTCAATATGAAGGGAATAGTTGCACAGAAGCTTCTTAAGTCGATTAAAGAGGGAGTTTCTCGCGTGCCCTCAATCGAATTAATGTTTTTTGATGTTCTTGTGCGGAAATATATCTTGGAAGAACAGGAACATATGCTTGCCGATCATATTCGTAAGTCTGACAAAGATGGCATGCAGGATTTTACAACGAGTCTTAAAAGTCTTATCGATCAAGGTCTTATTGATCGGCAGGCAGCGCTTGATGTCGCACCAAACCGTGAGGCGTTGCAGATGGCACTGAAGGGAATCTCATGAGCCACGATATTAGTAACGTATCAAACGGTGCTATGAATTTTTCAGCCAGAACACGTTTTCAAAATAGCGTTATACCGAGACGTCAGTTAGCTTTTTCTTTTGCGGTGTTACTCATTCTGGGTATTACGGTTCCTGCTGTTGGGCAGGATAATGAAAAGCCGCAAGGTGACGGGAATAATGAAAACGCAGCAGCTGAGGGTGAGCAACCACAGGAGCAAACAGAAGCGTTACTCAGCCTTCCAACAGTTATTCCTGCAGGCATTATTCTTGCTGTACTGAGTTTATTGTTTGTTGTGACAAGTGTATGGGTAAAAAAAGACAGTCGCCGGCAGGGACTTGGTAGTAAAAAATGGACTCGTATTGTTACGGCTCCTTTTGCACTAGCTGGAGTGGCGCTGGCTGTGTCTATTGCGCTGAATTGGACGGAATACGCGTTTCTTGAGTCTGTAGGTTTATGGGGTGCCCTCGGGGGGCTAGCCGTAATCTGGTTACTGCCTTTTGTGCTTTATATTGTTATTCGTTCTCGAGCAATGGGTGATACTGGCGAGGTAGAAGCGGCACCACCGGAAGTTACCCTCATCGCTACCTGCCGTGAGGTACCTGAGGAGAACACGCTTCTTGTTGAAAAGCTTGCAGAAAGTCCTGAGTTTGCTGATTTACTGCGCATATTTGCTGAGGCTTTCGCTGCACGAACTCCCATTGTTTTGTTTGATCTAGCGCAAGGAGGGCTTCACGTTCGGTACGACGTCGATGGCATGAAGATGGCGACACGAACCCGAGAACATTTGTTAAATGGGCGAAAGCTTGGAAAGAAAGATCCTGAAGTCTGGGTTGATGCACCACCACTCGATGCAGTGACTGGTGAAAAAACACTTGTTGCTTTAATGAGGCTTGCAGGACTTTCTCCAAAAAAGAGGGGGCGTACCCAGGTAGGTAGTTTTGATGTCACCGTCGATGGAAAAAAGAGAACGTGTCGTTTGAGTACAAAAGTTATTAAAGGTCATGAACAGCTCAGTATTGATCTGAGCGAGCCACTCAAAAAATTTAAGACCGCAGAAGATTTGGGAATGCCATCAGAAATGCTTGAGTCGCTTCAGCAGTTGGTGAATCTCAAGCGTGGTCTTTTTATTGTTTCAGCATCGAAGGCTAATGGTGAGTCAACGCTTTTTAATATGACAGTGACAGCTGGTGATCGGCTGATGAGAGATTTCATTTCCATTGAAGAGAAAAATGAAAGTTCTTCAGAAATACAAAATGTAAAAGTACAAAAATATGATACTGAAGCCGGGGAATCACCAAATCAAGCTGTTGAAAAGGCGATGCTTTCGTATCCAAGTGGATTTGTTACTCGAAATCTCAGCGACCCAATCTTCGCAAGCGAACTCGTAAAGCGGGCCATGGAAGACAAAATGGTGATTGTCAGTGTGAAGGCTCAAGACAGCATTGATGCTATAGAAAAGATTCTCGAATTAGGCATTTCGCAAGACGATCTCGCGAAATGCCTTGTTGGTTCTGTTTCGCAAAAGTTGGTGCGCAGGTTATGTGCAAGGTGTGCGAAAGAACAAGAAACGCCCTTGCCACTTCTTGAGAAATATAAGAAATCAATAGAGGATGTACCCCATATCCGTATGGTTTCTGAATATGGTGGCTGTCGTCTTTGCTGTGGCCGGGGATACGCATCGAGAATTGGAGCATTTGAATTGGCTTCGGGAATCACTCTTCGTAAGGGAATAGCAAAGGGAGTTGATACTGCAACATTAAAAAAAGCAGCCAGCAAAGACGGTTATCGTTCTATGCGAGACCAAGGGATGGAAATCGTCCTCAGTGGAGCTACATCGTTGGAGGAGATGCAGCGTGTTTTTTCAGCGAAAAAGAAAAAGCCGTCGACGGGTAAATCGAAGCCTAAAGTCTGATCTTGAGCGGGTAAGGGTGTGAATTGTGATTGCTGATACAGTCGAATATGATGCCGATGACTACCGGCCAATAAGTACGCTCGCAGTACTGTCTCTTATTGCCGGATGTACTTCGGTCTTGGCTTTGATAAACCAGATTCTATGGGTTGTTCCCTTACTCGCAGTTGGTTTATCGATTGCCGCGATCAGGGATACATCGGTACAAGGTTCACAAAAAAGCGGTCGTGGTGTTGCCCTTATAGGACTTGCTTTATCGGTCGGTTTTGGTGTGCAATCTATCACCGTATTTTCTGGAAATACATTGATCGATCGCAGTCGAGCCCGTGAAACAATATCACGTTGGCATCGTGTTATTCAAGCAGGTGATTGGGATGTGGTGTATGGGTTTTGCGCGCCAGGAATCATCCCTCTAGATGAAACATATCTGAAGGAACGAAATCAAGATGAACATCACCATGATGGGGCAGGCAGTAGGAAACAATATGAAATTAAAGCATTACAGAAAATCCCAGCTATTCGAGCGCTTGCTGCGTGTAATCAAATCATGTTCTCTAGTATCGAAGCTGATAATCAGCAGTTTTCAGGGTCGTTGCGTGTCACTGTTGATGTAAGTGAGTGCAAGCAACACTCAGAAAATGGACTCCCTCGGGTTATTGAGATATGGCTGAATCACAAAACTCAAAATGAGCCACAGGTTGGTCAGTCCCCCGCTGCGTTACAGGCGGTTGAAAGATGGCAAGTCATTAGGGTGAATCCTTCAGAATAAATCTTCTCTGAAGATAAATTAAATTTGTGTTTTCAGACGTTGTCAGAATTAAAGTAGCGGGCAGTATCAATGGAATCAGATTCGGTCGCCAGCATTACAAGGCGGTCGAATCCAAGAGCAACTCCGACGCCTTGAGGCATGTTGTCGTGCACACTGAGCAATCTGTCTGGAAGAGGTAATGCTGGTTTTTCTAATGATTTTCGGACAATGTTTGTTTTTTGAAGACGGTGCCGAATTGTAGCGGAACAAATTTCTTCCTGCCATCCATTCATGAGTTCAACGCCAGCAACAAAAACTTCAAACCGCAGAGATAGTTGGTTGTTTACTGGGTCCAGTTTTGCGAATGCAGATTCACTTGCAGGCCAGGCTTCGAGCATTGTTGGTTGAGAAATTCCAAGTTGTGGAGACACGACGTCGGAAAGTAATGATTCAAATACGAGACTCCATTGCTGTTCTTCGGGAAGGGTGGAAAGACTACTTGGAAGACGTAAATTTTGCGAAGCAGATGCGTGCAATAAAGTATTCAGGCTGGCTGTTATGGGATCAACATTGGCATGTTGAATAAAGGCGTCTCTGCAAGAGAGCCTTTCAAGCCCATTAGTCTGGAGTGAATCGTGCAGGAGTGATTCAATGACGACAGCAGTTGAGCGAAGGCTTGCGCCGGGTTCATACCATTCAAGCATAGTAAATTCGGTGTCATGAAGTGGTCCTCGCTCATCACTGCGGAAGCACTGAGCAAACTGGAAAATAGGCCCAGAATTCTCGGCAAGTAATCGCTTCATCTGGGGCTCTGGGCTTGTCTGTAGATACCTTATCTTGCTTTTGTGAGTGAGCGTCACAGGGTCAATATAAATTTCTGGCAGTAATTCACTCCCAACAACAGGTGTGTCGACTTCAATAAAATCACGGCTTTCCAGCTGGTGACGAAGCGAAGAACGAATAACTGCTCGGCGGTGAAGAAGTGGGCGAATAGACATCGGGAAGGAATAGGCTGTGGAAAGTAAATCTGCTTCAAGAAATGAGTTACTTCGGTGAGAGTTTGTCCGTATTCAGTCGATAGATCAGCACGGGGCAGGGCGCATGACGCACAACAGCTTCGGCAACACTGCCCATCAATATGCGACTGAGTCCGGTGCGGCCATGTGTTCCCAAGACAACGAGCTCTGGATGTTCTTCTTTGGCAACGCGGACGATTTCCGATGCCGGATCACCCATGACAAGCCGATGTTCGAAAGAAATATCTAGATCATGGGGGCATACATCTTGGAGCATCTCGAGTATTCGCTCTGAGCTTGGCTCAGGAAGCCCGTAATAAAGTTCACCACCTCCGTAGGCCAGAGGCGGTTCTTCAACATGGAGAATTATGAGAGTGGCGGAAGACTGTTTGGCAAAACTTTCAGCGTGAATAAGTGCCGCGTCGCTAGCTGTTGAAAAGTCCGTTGGAAAAAGAATGTTTTTTTTATTCATAGCTCAATTCAATCAAATATAGAGACAGCCGTTTGTGAAATGTCTCATCTGATAGTATCCGTTAAAAATCTGAGAGAGAAAGTGTTTCTTCATTAATCTGCCACAGTAAAACGGTCTCTCAATCGTGGACAGTTTAATGAGGCCAGCGATAAGGGGGTATTATTTTCTTAGCAAATCAAGGTCTTGTCGTAGTATGGCTAGCCAATCCGCATGCCGGGCAGTGCTCCACTGTCAGGCGAAAGCAGATAGACACCCTCGGCCCCCGCTCCGCTGGCCGCAACTGCCATGCCTTCGCTGAGACCAAACTTCATTTGCCGTGGGGCAAGATTAGCAACAACGATAACAAGTCGCCCACAAAGATCTTCAGGCTGATGAAATTTCTTGATACCTGCGAAAATGGTGCGGCGATCATCTCCGCCGAGCGACACTGTAAGTTTAAGGAGTTTACGAGCTTCTGGAATTTCTTCAGCATGAATGATTCGTGCAACCCGTAAGTCAACTTTAGAAAAATCATCAATAGTACAGGTGTCAGCAAGAGGTTCTGACTCAAGAGGCTCCGCAGAGTCTTGCGTTAGATCAGCGGGTTCTGTTCCGGTGCTATGAGATGTCTCAGTCACTGTATCTCCTTGTGATGTAGATAGTGTGTTCGTAGATGCAGCTAGAAGAGCATCAATGTGTGTAGATTCAACGCGATTCATTAACGGGCGAAAGGTGTTGACTGGAAGATTTTCAAGCGGCGTCTGCGATTGATTCCAATCGGTGATAGGACCACCCACGAGTGTAGCAACGTTGTCTGCTAATTTTGGCAGAACAGGAGTCAGGTAAACGACTAACTGACGAAACAGGTTCAGAGAAACAGTGGCTACTTCCTGCAGTCTGTTTTGCTCTTGGGGTCCTTGTTTCGCTAGTTTCCAAGGTTGCTCATTATCGACATATTGG
>PKCL01000192.1 GCA_002862165.1 Planctomycetaceae bacterium | reverse complement strand
CAGACCTCGAAGACGGGGGGGACATCCAAGCCACAGGTGAACCCGTCGACTGTCGATCCCTCACGTCGCCGCCCCCCTTGGATTCCTCGAAGTTGTATTTCATGAACGAGTTTAGTCAATGAATGAAAAATAATGTAACCAACTCGTTAAAATCTCTCCCCCGATTTAATGAATAAATTAGTGGTAAAAATGCTATCTCAAATAACAAAATTTCAAATAGCTAAAATTTAAATTTCTTGAAATCAAAATGAATTAAGAAGCGTGTTAAGCAATCACTATGTTTCACCAGATGTGCATTCTGTGTTGCTGAAAAATCCTGTCAAGCAGTGTCTCGGTTACACGTAAGTTATCGCTGATGAAAGAAAAAAGTTCATAAATATTCATCATCAAAAATATTGACAGCACAAAAAAAATCTCAAAGCAGTTGGAGGATGTCGGCAGTGCCTAGAAAAACCCTTCAAAACAAAACGTTTTGGATTTTGTGTGACTGATGTCAAAGCGATTGCCCCCCACGATGTTTTGGTGACATGCACTGAAAAGAGTTTATTTACCGGGCTTTCTTGTCGATTGTGTGTAATTTTTGGGACAAATAAGGCTGACTTACTGACTGACGGAAGGTTTTTTATAGGAAACCCTTCCCCTCTTTTCTGCCGATCAGTAGGAGGAGTTGAAAGGAGCCGATATACTTCTTTTTTCCGATGGTTCAGGTTTCCAAACGATTGCTGACAAATGGTCCGTGGAGGTATGTAACGGTGATTTCAGCCCGTCCCAGTGTGACTGACTTGGTGTTTCAGCTTTACGGCCGTTCTCTGCACCCGGAGCTCTTCCAACGACATGCAGTGCGGCGTGTTGAACGAGGTGATTTTCGAGCGGAGATTGCTATAACGGGAAGTGGACATACGGTCTCTTGGACCAGCGGAAACCTCACGTTAGTTGAGGTTGCGACCTCAGCGCAACAGCCTCTTCCAAAGAAAAGGCGATTGCTCTCCTACCCAATTCAGGGAGAACGTGCAGACTCACTGGAGTGTGCTAACGGCGTCTGTTATGAAACAAGTTTTCAGTTAGAGCGAGTGCGGCCAGATGTGTTTTGGACGTTTCAGCAGGAATTAACAGCCGATAGTATCTCTCAAGGTTTATTTCACCGGTTTGCAACTCATGGACGTCTCTCAGTTGGAGCTATTAGTTGGGTGAATGTTGAAACACGCACAAAAAGTCTGTTGCTTCAAGCCTTTCATACTTTCCCAGAAGAATTTGCAATTGTAAAAAGCCAATCAATTTTCCAGCTTCCCTAATGCTATATAGCCTTACGATAGCAAGGCTTCTGACGACGAGTTTAACTTTATGAACAAAGATAATATCGATTCATCTATGACTGAAACCAGCCGAATTCTGATTGCCGATGATAATGAACCGAACCGAGAATTACTTGAAGTATATCTGGCTGATATCGATTGTGTGATTGCGACTGCTGTTGATGGTCACGACACTTTGGAAAAAGTGGCATCTTTTAATCCAGACATTCTTCTTCTTGATATTATGATGCCAAAGCTATCGGGGTTTGAAGTCTGTCAGCAACTCAAGGCCAATCCAGCAACACGGCAGATTATGGTCCTAATGGTCACTGCACTTGGAGAATTAGGTGACATAGAGCGTGCCGTAGAGTCAGGAACCGATGACTTTCTTTCAAAGCCAGTGAATAAAATAGAGTTAGTGAAGCGGGTCGAAAACATGTTGAAGTTGCGTCATGTGAGTGATGAACTTCAGCGATTACGAAGTTACATCAGCAGCATGGATAACGATCTACCACCACGGTAGACGAAGGTCTTATGGCCTTGTCATGCCAACCTGCTCAAGAACACGTATCGTGGCAGGTGACTTGTTCAAGACATATAAATGCATGCCAGGAACGCCCTGTGATATCAGTTCTTCAGCCTGTTTTGCTGCATACTCAACACCTACTTCAAACTGTGCATCTGCGTCGTCCCCAGCCTTTTCCAGAGCATTCGTGAAATAACTCGGTAGTCGAGCCTTGCAAAGGTTTGCGATTCGCTGAATCTGCTTAAAATTCGTTACCGGCATGAGTCCTGGGATAATTGACTGTGTGATGCCAATTGCTAAACAACGTTCCCGGAACCGGAAAAAGTCAGCATTGTCATAAAAAAGTTGTGTGACGACCGTATCGCTACCCGCATCACATTTCTGCTTAAGAAATTGAAGGTCAGCATCAGTGCTGACTGCTTCCTGGTGTGTTTCTGGATAGCCAGCGACAAGAATTCTTAGTTGAGGGAACTCTTGCTTGATCAGATTTACTAACTCAACAGCATAATGAAGTCCGTTGGCAACTGGAGTAAACGCAGTTTCTCCCTGCGGTGGATCTCCTCGCAGTGCGACGATTGCGCTAACACCGGTTTTTTCGGCTTTCCGGAGGTATTCTCTCAATTGGTCAGTGGTGCTGCCAACACAGGTAAGATGGCTGGCAATAGCGACAGATGGATGTCTTACGTGAACCCCGTTCAAGACCTCAAGAGTCTTGGTCTGAGTCGAGCCTCCCGCCCCGTAGGTGCAGGTAATAAGTGTGGGTTCAAACCCCATTAATTCATCAACAGTCTGCCAGAGCATAGCCTCTGATTCAGCAGTTTTGGGAGGAAATAATTCAAAAGAAAGTTCGAATGAATCTTTTCCGTAACGTTCTTGCGGTGCCACAACGATCCCTTTCGGCAATGGAAGGAAATTGAAATATCGAGAATATGGGATTAGCGTGAGTATGATTATAGATACTGTAAAAACCGCACGCGAGGGTATTAACCTAACAGAGAATTTTAAAATCACATGTTTTCAAATAAACGGACCTTTTAGACCCTTTCCGACGTACGTCGGTTACTGATTACGAGGGCAGTTTCGATAGTGTTGCAATAGCAGTGATGAGGTCTCTGTCTGCTTGATGAAGTTGAATACCACGGCGATTCATCATTCTATCAAGGGCGGTGACAACTTGTTCAATAGTGGCTGTAGTTTCTCGATGACTGTCTCCGAGTTTTGTAGAAAGAGGCCGAATGAAGTTTGTGACATTGCCGCCGAGAGTTGCAGCTGCGCCAATGAGTGCGCCACAGGGCAAAGAAGTATGAATTGCAGTCTTTGTAAAATCGCCACATAGTGTCCCAAAAAACTGCCGATGAGTCTGAATAATATCATTGGTGCTTGAACGGATGCGGATCGGGCCATAGCTCACTTTGAGATTACTTGTGGTCGTTCCAGCACCAAAATTAACCCAACTACCGAGATGGCTGTGGCCGAGAAATCCGGCATGTGCCTTATTAGAAAAATTTTCAATCACAGATGAGAGGACTTCACCAGCAATACGACATCCTCGACCGATAGTAGTAGCTGGCCTTAGCCAGGAGTGTGGATAAATCTGTGTTCCCGATCCAATTTTTATTGGCCCATCAAGACAGCAGAAAGGTCCCACGGTGACATCTTCGTCGATGAGAATTGGTCCAGACCGAACAGATATGAAATCATCAATACGTGCTGCATTACTCGAATCAATGTTGCTGTTCTGAAAAATACCCGGGCGTAATTCAGTGTATTTTCCAGAGTCTATGGCAAGCTCGATCATGTCCCCAATGGTTTTTTCATGAGCGGTTAGAAAGTCCTCAGGAGACTTAATGAGTTGTAACTCATTATCAATGAAGGGTGCATCTGTTTCATCAAGGAGTTCTTCAGGTAGTCGATTGCTGGATATGTGTGTCTGCGTGAATTGTTCTTTTTCTTTTTCATCAAGGAGTGCAGCAACTATTGTCGTACCGTCAGATATTTTTCCACGGCGGTTTGCATCAACCAATTCTTGAAGTGCAACAAGGCTCGAGCGGTTTGGTATGAGGCGAGCGTTTACAACAAGCACATGGTCAGAATTTTTCTGAAAGGTGTGCTTTGAATCTGTGTGGCATCCCCAGTAGGGTGCTCGCGTACCCGCAAGGTCTTCGATGTATTGCTGCAGATGTGGTCGCAAGAGCCGCCTGACCTCACCAAGCTGAGTAAGGATCTCGTAAAGGGTACTTGTACCAATTGTGATATCGCACGCCGGCCGTGCAGCAACGAGTGGCCCAAGTGAGAGGACTTCAGAATCTTCGAATACGTAAATATCCATGAAGAAAACCCTAGCAGACGTTCCACTGCGGCAGCGAGACCGCTGCTGGAAATTTAGGCTGCCGTGGCGTAATCTTCCATATACAAGCCGGAGTGGCGGAATGGCAGACGCGAAGGATTCAAAATCCTTTGCCCGCAAGGGCGTGTGGGTTCAAGTCCCACCTCCGGTATTTAAACAGAGTAGGGTAAAAATAGACTTTTTGATTCCGTGCATTACGGATCATCTGATTGGGAGTCATCAGGGTGTCAGGCAAAATGTCAGGCAAACTGTTCCGGTTTGTCGTTTACCCGAACGTGGGCACATTTCAGCTACATCATTTCGGTAACAGCAACCAAACTGTAATTAACTTCTGAAAAATCCAAAATGTAAGCTGTTGGCTTATGAATCAAGTCAGTGATTGAAGTTAAATACTCCCACGTGCTAAATCATCTTATATAACTATCTATGAGTTACAAATTCAATCAGCACACTTGCAGCATACTGCGGTCAGAAAAACTGGATCGGAAAATAGCACTGTCCGCCAGTCAGGCGACAGATTCACTTGAGGGTAGTGGCGATGACTACGTAGCAGCGTCTTCTAGTTACTACGAATATACGCCAACGGAATTTACGACCATTGTGAATCAGACTGGCATAATTCCACTCAAGAAAAAGTTAGATGGGGGCCAGTTGTACGTAAACAACGAGCCAGTAACTATAAGCGATGGAGACTCGACAAAGCCGTTTCATGCGGTAAGTCATGATGGTTTTCAAACCATCGGCGCGGAGTCGGACACTGGTAATACAGTAATCATTGAACGATCGGGTATTCGATATAAGATCGCTGCAACTTCGACTTGGCAGATAGGTGCAATTTTTCAATCGCTTCGGAACGAGAACTCAGTAATTCTGAATGAGTCACATCGTTCGACTCAAGAAGTTTTTGAGGTGCGTCCTGTTTCTGGTGGATATTCGATTGGTGGTGTCAAAAATCCTGAACTAGTCGTACGTCGCGGTAGCACATACATCTTTGATCTCCAGATTCCGGGCCATCCGTTCCATCTGCAAACTTCCGGTCCGGGTTACAGTTCGACGAACAGATTCACGACGGGTTTTTCTGGTTCAGGAGAAACGAGTGGTAGATTTGCGTGGACGGTTCCCGCTAGCGCTCCAGATCAACTGTATTATCAGTGCCAGTTTCATCGAGCAATGCACGGGCTCATCACCGTACTAGATTCAATCTAGGAACGTGCCAGTCAGCGGGTCCCATGAACGAATGGCTTCTTTTACTTCCCATTCTGAAACTCCGTAAGTAAATTGCAGTCGCTCATATGCCTCTCCCGCACTGCTGCAATTGTCAAAAATATCATCCCAATCCTTTGAGATGAGTTCTCGCGGAAAACGCTTGATGAGAACTTCAACTTGATCAATGCGAAAGCCATACAGTTTGCCCAATATTTCTTTGGCTTCATTTTTTGTCATGATCGTTACTGATTTACGATAATCATTAACCAGCTCACCGATACGGCCGGACCATTTCAGACCATTTTGAAACTTATAGATTCGATAATTAGGAACCCAATCATGATTAAGGTGATTTTTAAGGTATTTCCAAGATTTAATTTTTTTCTTTACTGATGTTATCGAAACACCATATCTGTCTGCTAACTCTTCGAAGGTCGCAGATGTGTTGCCCGCGTGTTCGGCTAGGCAAGGACCATAGTCCCAGAGAATCCAATCAGTACGTTCTTGGTCCTTGATTTTTTCTTTGTTGAGAATTGGTTGTAGTGCTGCTTTTATTTCACTTGTGCTGATTTGAAATTCTTTAACAAGTCGGTCTAAAGAATGTTTTTGTGTTAGCTCTTCTTCTAAAAGAATTTGATAGCATTTTCGTATTTCAACAGAACGTGAATCGACTGCATCGCGTTTGGTCTTTATCTTTTCCCAGCTTGCATCAGTGCCTAATTCAAGAAGTAAATTGTTGATGTCCTTCGACTTGGATCGATTTGAGGCGACCTCGGAACAAAGTCTGTCGAATTCTTTTTCAGAAACGCCTTTAAATTGACAATAATCTGCAAGCTTAACCAGCAAATAATAATTTGTTTCTGGGTAAAAGGATGGAGGCAGAAGTTCGTACATCGATCCTATTGCTCACAAAATTTAAGACCCACCCGTAACTCTTTTGAGAGATTCATACGAATTAAGGTTTTAGGCTACGGAAATATTTTGATTAACTCATCATGAAGAGGTTAGGACTCTGAGAGAATTTGGCTGCCATAATAATTTATAGGACTCTGACGATAAGCTTATTTTTTTAGATGTCGTTATATGTAAGGCCGAACAATCTTTGAATTAGAATTGCAGAGAATCCTCATGCTTCAGGAAAATGGATGAATCGACAGATCGTATTAGAGGATATGGAACAGGAAGGAGATGAACGATTAGTAGTCACAGCCTGAGTATAAGTATTTATTTCTGCTTCACTAAGGACAAAGGTTTCTGGGTCAAAATCCCAGAGGGGAATAATGTAAGCGAGGGGCGTTGGCTCTTGAGGGCCCGATGGTCCCATCCCTGAACAATTGCACCGTCAGCAGGCAGGCTGTCGGGTAGACTGTCAGACAAGTCAATAAATTACTTGCTTCAGTAGCACTGATTGCAGTTCACTAGGTTGGCAAAATACGATAACCGAAGTCCAACTGAATCCTGACTAATAACTACATTCGGATTCAAAATCTTTTGCCCGCAAGGGCGTGTGGGTTCAAGTCCCACATCCGGTATTTGGAATTCGCTTGATCGGCTATCGTTTCCGAACCTCGAGTACATATCGCATGAGGTCATCAAATTCTTGTCGATTTTTAAGCTGTCGGACTAGATTTTCTGGCATGAGAGAAATAGGGGATTCGAAGATCTCATCAATATCGTCTTTTTGAAAATATACTGGTGCTGGTTGAGCAAGGTTGCGCAGGAGGAGTTGGTTGTCATCTTCAGACACTCGCATACCAGTATGCTGTTTCCCATCATTCGTAATCACTGTTACTTGTGCGTAGTTCTTATCAATCCGCTTTGATGGATAAAGAAGCGACTCAACAAGTTGTTCTGGGGAGAGGCTCGTCTTGAGCTCTTGAA
>PKCL01000360.1 GCA_002862165.1 Planctomycetaceae bacterium | reverse complement strand
TCTCAACCATGTTTTTTCCAATATTTGGAGCGAAGTAAAAGCGAAGGAAGGCCTTAACAACTTAGTAACTTGTCAATATTCATCATTTCCATCATTTGAACTTATTTGAACAGCACCGGGCGTTTTCGGCTTCCAAACAAATTGAATAATAAAGTCATACTTTTTTAGTTCCAATCCTTCTTCTAAGAATTCTCCGGATGCGCCTCTCGAAGGGCTTCGGCGTGACCCCATACCCATGCCGTCATCCATTACGCCATCAGCAGCTGTTGACAGCCAGTAATTTTCGATAGGGCTTGATTCGATAATTGCCGGGAAGCCTACACCGATTTCTTTTGGCAAAACTTTCTCTCCAGCCATCGGGCCAGCAGTCACGGTTACAATCTGGCCTCTCTCCCCAAGCAGCGACTCAATCAATGTTGTGCGCAGATAAGTTCGCCCTTCGAATGGCGCGTGGTAGTCTTCATTATGAAAGTGATACCCCATTAGTTGTACTACCCATCCCTCACCCGTAGGAGATTCTGGTTCACTTTCCTCGGGCTCATCGCTTTCCTCGGGCTCAAGTGACGGCTCGTTTGTTTCTTGATCAGTATTCTTCTCAGTCTCTTTTTCATCCTGAGGGCTGTTCTGATCGTCAGTATTTATTTCGACGGCCTCTTCAATTTCATCATTTGTGTCAAACTGATCTTTAGCGACTGTGCGTTTCCAGTCCTCCTCTAAGGGTTCAAACCAGGTCGAGAGATCTTCAAAATACTGACAATCCAGTGAAGTGATATGCAATTCATCATAATTAATTGAAACAGGAATAACTGGTAGTCCGGTGTCATCTTCAGTGGCTTCAGCGTTCTCTGCTTGGATTGCATCACGCAATGATGTGTCTGTTTTGTCAGGTTCTTCACGAGGCATCATCGACTCAACAGCACGAATTAAGTCGAGTGATTGAAAACGACGGTCACTAATTCGAGTGAGCTGCTGCTGCGTGTCGAGAATCTCCAATTGTTCTCCCTGAACCTGTTGAAGACTGCTTTGGATCTGTGAAGACTTTGCAACAACAGAGTCAACTTGGCTGAAAGCATCAGCAAAAAGACTCTCAGAGTAGCTACTCCAAGCAATATAGATTCCGAAAAAGTTGATAAGTGCTGCAATGAGGAGGCCAAGCATTGCAGCGACGGCCCATGGTTTTTTGGCCTGAATCAAACGGTCACGAGTAACATCATTTGGTAGAAGGTTGGTTCGGATGCCTGAAACGCCAAGGCCCTGAAGACACAGTCCGTAAACGGTAGAAAAACCAAGTTGGTTTTCACGAAACACGGGAGCCTTTAAAACAAGATTTCCTTCGAGCGACTTGAGTTCCCGTAAACGGTGTACTTCTAGTTGAAGTTGTTTTGCTAGAAAGTCACTAAGGCCCCGCAATTTCGCGGCATTGCCAACGAGCAAGATCTGGCCGATCTTTGCAGTTCTGTCTTGTCCAGTAAAGTAGTTCAGGGAACGTTGCAGTTCGCTGGCAAACTCATTAAACACCGGTCTGAGTGTCTGAAAAACTTTCTTCGGATCATCTGCTCTCGCTGCGTTACGTTTTAGATTCTCGGCTTTTGCGAAGGTCATTCGCATCCCTTGCACAAGTGCTCGGGTGAAATTATTACCACCAATAGGCATTGTCCGCTGCCAAATTTTCAGCCCGTTCGTAATAACGAGGTCGGTTGTATCAACACCCATTGATGCCAAGACGATCGATGCTGGTGGAGCCTCTGGGTCAATTTCACTCGCCTTTGGGAGTTGGTCGAACATGACAACATTAGCTAGAGACACCGGACTCAGCTGCAGGAGATCAATTTCAATGTTAGCTTCTTTGAATGGCTCGATTGCCTTCGTCACCTGATCTCGTTTCATTGCAAAAAGAGCAATTTCGGCATCAATAACAAAGCCACTTTCTTCGATGCCCCCCTCAAGTCGTTGCCAGCTCCATACGACCTGTTCCAGAGGAAATGGGATTTGTTGTCGAGCTTCATACGTGACAATATCTGGAATCTTACTTGCTTCGACCGGTGGCAATTTTATAAACTTGCTGAGTCCGGATTGCCCAGGGACAGAGACAGCAATTGTGTCTCCATTGACGTCATTGCGTCGAAGGAATTCTTCAAGTGCATCTCGAATGAGTTCCGTCGGGTCAGCTTCAGGCTGCGTAAGCAGCATCGGGTACTCAATATAATCGAATGCTTCTGCAACAAGCTTTCCGGGTTCCGACGAAAGGCTGCAGCGCAGCGCTTTCAGCCCACACTTACCGATATCGATGCCCCAGGCGTTTCGTGAGCGTGCCATGCCGCAACCATTTTTTTAAAAATAAATTGAAAGAAAAACTGTCCCACCATCAAATGGGAATCAGAACTTGAACCATCCAAAGGTTACACTTACGAAGGATACCATACAGAAACTCTATGGATTCATGTTTTCTAGTGTCAAACGGTAAAAAAACAAACCCGTTACATATTGTCAAAACCCCCGAATGGACAGCGTGTATTGCGGGAAATAAGTTACATTTTGATTCTCACTTTTAGGTGATAGCTCGATGAGCCACTCCGTGCGTGCTTCGTTTCCGCAGAGTGAAAATGACTATTTCTACAACTCGTAGTTGTGTAATGAATAAATCTGAAAAAATCTCTCGACCGAAAATCACAGTTTTTCTTCCGTGCCATTCGATCGAGGACTTATCCGATTGGCTTGAAGACGACGATGCATCAGCAATTTTGAATGCTTGGACAATCGCATGGCACCCTCATCTGCTTTGTGAGTCTGCGGGGCTGCCTAACTGGGCAAGCGTGGATTTGCCATGGACCGACGAGGAAGAAGTCGTCGGCATTATTCCCGAAGGACTGTTTGAGCGGTTTACGACTGGAGTTTCTCCTTCAGATTGCGAAAAACAAAAGTTTCTTCATCAAGATGGTACGGATACTTTTACTACGGACTTATTAGCATTGTTTTGTAGTGATAGTTCTTCAAAGTTGCAAAATGACACGAGGCATGAAACACTTTCGACATGGCAGGCTTCATTCGTTGATGACTTTCGTTCTCTTGGCCTGACGGTTTTGCTTTTTGAACGACTGGCAAGCCGGATGCGGTCCGACACGCTTTTAGAACAAACAGGATTTCCAGAAGCTGTTGTTGCATCAGCAAAAGCCTGGAGAGAAGATCAGTCAGCAGTTGCAGCAGAAAAATTATCAGAGGCTTTTCAATGTCTTGAGTCTGCGAGAGACCACTTTTACCCAGTGGAATGTTGGTGCCTCGATCTTGTACTTTTTTCTGCTCATACGAAACCAATGCTTGAACAAGAACTCCAGTCTCCGGTTCCGTTGACATTACTAGCTGACACAGAGGCGATTGAATCTTTTGGTGGTGCGTCAGGAAATATTTCAAACACTGTTAGGAGCAGAGTTGCTGACGGCACTTTGTCTGTAATTGGCAGTGTGTCCAACAATTTTCCATTTCCATTGTTGTCACCTGAGCAAATCGAGCGAGAAGTGATTGCTGGAAAAACTGTGTGTCAAAGAGTTACTGGAGTCATACCACAGATTTTTGGTTGTTACGCCGGGCCACGAGCTTCTGTCCTTTTGCCAATCTTACAGCGACTCGGGTATCGAGGAGTCTTATGGTCAAGCTTTGATGGGTTTCCGATGTGCTCTGCTGGTGTCTCACGATTCCAATGGGAGGATGAAAGCAAGAATAGAATTGAGGCCCTCGAACCAAAGGTAGTTGATGCTCGGAGTTCTGCAGCAGTGCTGTCACTAAGTTCAATTCTAAGCGATGCCATGGATCATGAACACATAGTCCTCACCATGTTCTGTCATCATGCGGGTACTGCAAGCCCCGCGTTTGAACTGCTGTGTCGTGCTGCATCATGGACAAATGTTTTCGGTAGATTCTGTACGGCAGAAAGTTTGATAAAAGAAACCGCCGACCTGTCCACTCCGATTGAATTTGAGAGAGATGGTTTCCGTGTTGGCCTCACGCCTGAAACAAAAATAAAAAACAATGTCACAGATTATAAATCTGACGTAAAAGCTGAGATGTCGCAGGCAGAAATGATTGTGGCTGAATCACGCCAAATTATAGAAAATCAAAATCGTAATCGAAACTGCCTCAGCCAGTTTTGTATTCAGCAAGAATCACTTCCAAGCCGTGAAGAAAAAAAATTGTCTGCTAACAACTCTCAACAATGGGTTGAAAGGTTTTTCGGAGGCTGGTTGAAGACGAAGCAACGAAATTCTCAAGATGATTTCACGTTAGCTACTGACGGACTCGCTGTAAGGGTGAATAAGCAAACGGGCGGTATAGTATCAATCCGCAGTCAGAAAGATGAGCGAAATCGGCTGACCCAACAACTGGCTCTTCGTTGGACTGAACCTGGTTCTCATTCGTCAGATATCCAGTATTCAGCAATGGTGGCTGAAAGAATTCATCGCTGTGGGGATGGTATCGAGAGCTATGGCACGCTTGCCCACGAAAACGGTTCAGTGCTCGCACGATACTCGCAAAAGATCCAGCTTATTTTAGATGGCACTGCTTTGTCCTTATCGATTGATCTTGAGCCAACTCCGGAAACCCATTCCCTTGTGCCTCATTCAGGCGATGCGTTCGGTCGATTTTTTGCTTGTCGCTTCGCGTGGAATGAAAATGATTTCTGTGACATCTTCCGAACGATTCAGACACAGCTTGTACAGACTGAGCGGCAGCATATTTTTTCACCGCGGCTCATTTCAATTGTGAGTGACGGATCTGTAGTTGAACACCAGAGCAGAAAGCAGAATGGCTCTACGCGGTCCAGTAGCCTGCAGATTTTTACAGGTTGCCATCCCTGGCATGTGCAGAGTAGTTCGCACACACTCGACACCGTTTTAACAACGGACTGTACAAGTAAGGCTCAGTCCTTTCACATTGCTCTCGGTATTGATTTGCCTGACGTTCTTGATTCTGGAATTAGTTGGGCTGCAGAACAGTCGCTTCAATTGTCTCCAATGCCATTGAAGTTGCCCCAGAATATACGACTGGTTTCTGCGACCGCCTTCGAAGGTATTGGATCGAGTCAGGGTTTACGTCTTCAGTTGCTTGAGTCATGTGGACACGAGAGCCAAATAAAACTCAACTTCAATCGTGAAGTAAAGTGTGTCTACCAGAATGGTGAAATGCACAAATCAGGGTCGACCAAAGAGTGTACGCCGGGGATTGATGGTAAAACGGTTGATTGCCTACTTCGTCGTTATGAAATGGCCAGTTTGGAGATCATTTTTTGTGAAGATCATCACACTTGATGGACCTGCTGGTGCAGGTAAGAGCTCGGCTGCAAAGCTTCTTTCTAGCAAGCTTGGTTGGTGTCATATGGATACTGGTGCTATGTATCGAGCGGTTGCACTGGCGGCACTTCAGCGAAATGTATCTCTTGAAAACGAAAAGGCACTCGCACAGTTGGCTGCCAAGATTGAAATCCAATTTCAGAGTGGCTCGGTGTTTTTAAATGGTGAAGATATTTCAGCAGAGATACGCATCGATCGTGTCACTGCTGCGACCCGGCCGGTTGCAGACGCCCCTTCTGTACGCGAAGAAATGACGACAATGCAGCGGAATTTTTCAAAAAAATTCAATCTTGTAACGGAAGGTCGTGATCAAGGTACGGTAGTGTTTCCTCAGGCGGAATTAAAGGTGTATCTTGACGCATCACCCACAGCTCGAGCGGCACGCCGGTATCATGAGAGAATCGTGCGTGGTGATACAAGCTGCACGGTAGAGCAAATTTTGGACAGTCAGTTTAAGCGAGATCAAGGAGATAAGAATCGGCCTGTTGGGGCAATGGAGGCAGCAAAAGATGCAATTATTATTCAGACAGATGGACTTACATTAGAAAATGTTGTCAACCATATTTTAGATTTGGCACGCGTTCGCGGTCTGACATCAAATTAAAATCCGAAATGAAGGGTCGATGAGTTTTTCTGAAAAAAGTGTAACAACAGCCTCTTCGAGGCCTTTGGTTTCGAAGATTGTAAAAAAAACGGAGAGTCATCAAGAGTGGTGGGGCCGGTTGCTGTACGATTCAATCTGGTTTCTATCTCGAACTTTCTCCGTTTCATTATTTGGATTTCGTTTCAAAGTGGTGGAAAGACTGCCAGAAGCTGGCGGTGTGTTGGTTCTTTCCAGCCACCAAAGCCATCTTGATCCCCTTCTACTAGGTCTTGCCACAAACCGACGACTCTCGAGTCTCGCTCGAAGCAGTCTTTTTAAGTTTGGTCCTTTTGGTAATGCAATTGCAGCACTTGGTGCCGTGCCAATCGATCGAACTGCTTCTAGCGTTACGGCCATGAGGACCGTCATTCAAAGACTCCGAAAAGGTGCTGCTGTAATTGTGTTCCCAGAAGGAACAAGAACATCAACAGGGCAGCTCGGGGAAATGAAAAAAGGCTTTGCTTTGCTTGCAAAACGTGCTGCAGTACCTATTGCACCTGTAGCAATTGTTGGGGCGTATGAATGTTGGCCACGATTTCATATGTTTCCACGCCCTGGAAGGATTCGGTTGCATTTCGGTGAAGTTATTACGGCTGATGAGGTCAAAAGTCTTTCAGAAACTCAATTAGCTGACCGTTGCCTTGCGGTACTGGAAGATCTTGACAAGAAAGCTCGTAGCACACGACAAGGCCACGTGCCGGAATAAAAAAATAGTTTTTTATTCATTCTTTAGTTTTCGATCGGCTTGCAAGAGTTGTGCGGACGAAAACGTTTTGAGAACCATCGCTATTTTGGCTTGTGTTTTTTGTCGACAATTTATACAGCGTTGTTTCGGTGGAAATTCTGCCTCGGATGTTTTCAAATTACTGCTAATGAGAATCATGAAATACTTTTTACCTCGATGTGTCGTGCTGGGTGTCGCTTCTTTTATTTCTGGTGGTGTATACGCACTAGACTATTCTTCTTCAGTCGCAATGGTGCCGGTGCCCGGAAATGGTGCAAAAATTGAATTTCTTGGGGATACTTTTGAGGAAGATGGCTGGAAGTTTATCCATAATCATCCAAAAAGTTCTCGTGAAGAAGACGGTCGGGCACGTGGTCCACTGGCTTTCTCAGGCAATCGAAGAATGCTGGAGGGTCCAGAGCGAGGGCAGCCTGATCTTATAGAAATTGTTGACACCCCTCCGGGTGGATTACCAGAAAGTAGTCGTGCACTTCTTGTACGAACCCTACACTCGGGTGTTCCTGGGACGTATTCTCGAACAGTACAGCAAGATGATTTGATTTGCGGTATTACGACACGATTAGGATCA
>PKCL01000136.1 GCA_002862165.1 Planctomycetaceae bacterium | reverse complement strand
GCTGAGTCATCGAGTGTTCTCTCGTACCACTGCACCGCGGCAGTCTGACTTGCCGTCTGTTGAAGACCCATGACGAAACGACTCAAGCCGCACATTCGTTCAGCTCTCATTGGGTTTCTCTTGTAGGGCATTGCGGATGATCCAACTTGATCAGTTTCAAAGGGTTCTTCGAGTTCGCCCCAAGCTGCTGCAATCCTCAGGTCATTTCCAGCTTTATGAGATGATTCTGAAATTCCACCAAGAGTTGTTAGAACCTGGGAATCAATTTTTCTAGGATATGTTTGCCCAGTCACTGGGAACGATTTGTCAAAACCTATTTTTTTTGAAACAAGTTCATCAAGTTGTCTTACTTTTGCATGGTCGCCATCGAATAATTCAAGAAAACTGGCTTGGGTGCCAGTTGTTCCCTTTACACCGCGTGCACTGAGAAGTGAACGTCGATGGTTAATTTCCTCAAGATCGAGGAGGAGGTCGAGAATCCAGAGGCAGATTCTCTTTCCGATGGTAGTTGGCTGGGCTGGTTGTAAGTGTGTGCGGCCAAGACAAATCACCGCCTTTGTTTCCCGAGCTTTACCCGCTAATTTCTCAATAACACCGGCTAACCGGCCCGCTGTAAGATCGAGTGATTCACGAATCAAACAGAGGTCTGTATTGTCTGTCACGTAAGCACTCGTTGCTCCCAGGTGCATGATCGGCTTGGCTTCAGGGCAATCGTCTCCGAAAGTATGAAGGTGCGCAAAGACATCGTGACGGGTCTGCTTTTCATATGCGGCTGCTTTTACAAAATCAATAGTGTCGAGATGGGCTCTCATCTCATGAAGCTGCGATGGTGTAATTGGTAGCCCCATCTCAGCTTCAGCCTCAGCGAGTGCTAGCCACATTCTGCGCCAGAGGCCGTATCGATGCCTGTCACTCCATATATAGGCCATTTTTTTTGAGGCGTAACGATCAGCAAGCGGATTACTCCAGCGTTCAACTTCGTCAGCCTGCTCATGTTTTGAATCTTCAGACATCATTCACTTTCATTGGGAATACGTTTTATTATTTATTTTCTAACTGCTTTCCAGCCGATGTCGACATCAGGCAGAAGAAACGCTCAATAGCTAGCCTTGCTCGCAGGCCTCGAGAAGATTCTGCTTTCAGAGAGCGATCCAGAGACTCCAGCCACTTTGGAAGTTCCTGACATCGGTGACTGCCAAGATTCCGTAACGCAAACTCAGCCTGGCTTAGGGCTTTTGGCCAACTTGCGACCCCAGCTTCCTTGAGTGCTGCCCCAAGGCTCGTTGGACGCTCAGGTCCTCTCAGTAACCGTGCCGCGGTCGAATAGCGTCGGAGTACGGTAGCCGCCTGGGCGGTCAAGCCTATTGGGCTTTCGCCAGAATCAAGTAGACCGTTGAGCAGAGAAATAGCTTCGGTGGTGCGACCTGCTGCTGCTGCATCAACCATCTCCCAAACAGTTCTTTGATGTCCCATGCCCTCAAGTGAATCGACCATCTCAGGAGGAAGCGACCGCTTGCCATCCGGTGGCAAAGCTGCAGCAAAGGTTGAGAGCGCCTGATCTATCTGGCCTAGTTCATTACCGAGTCGTTCTAGTATTGTGCTCGCTGTGACAGCAGGTAATTGAATAGAATAAATCTGCGCTGCCCATTTTTGGAGCCAACCAGTCAGGTCAAAACGGGGTGGTGTAGAAGTTGTAATAATTAAGCCATGTTGTTGAACAGCTTTAGCCAGTCGTGTGTTCGAAGGAAAGCTTCGAACTTCCAACACAAGAAACCCACCATTTCCAGGACTTCGACCTGCGAAGTTTTCAAGAATTTCTCGATGTGACGAGACAAAGCTATCAGCCCGTCGAACGGTAGCGATTCTTGCTGCCGTACTAAACATTGGAACGGTTGCTACTTCGTCAAGAATATCTCTCGGGTCGGGCTGGTCTTCTCCCGAGAATTCTCGCCAAGCCCAAGATTCATCCTCTTCTTCCGAGTGAATGCATTTCCGCAGACGGGACAAAATATGCCGATTCACAAACTGATCATCACCAACGAGGACAACCATTGAGGGCTTGTTTTCTGGCTCGACGATGAGGCCTTTCAGACTCTTTTTGTCGAGGAGCAGGTCGAGTCCTAGCACTCCTGCTTTTTTCTTCGCCACTGGCGGTCTCCCTTGGGATCATCAGAAAACTTGGGATCGTCAGAAAATTAACTCACGTAGTGTAGCGAGATTGAACGGAAAAAACTCACTACAGCAGTTAAAAGTCTGCCAAGGAAGTAATCCGCCTCAGATTGAGAGCATCGATCCTTAAGGGGCCTTGCCTGTGGTGGCTCGTGGGCTCCCAAGTGTGCCAACAAATCGGGCAGTTCGAAGAGTAATCGGCTCTTGTGTGATGCTCTCACCCACATTTCCGGCTGCATCAGGCATTTCAATTCGCACATAGACACGGCTTGGTAAAGAGCGATGTGGCTTCCAGTTGTAATGACCACTAGCGGCTTGGTCAGATGCAATAGTTGCCCAAGGACCCGATCTATGAGGAGAATAAGAAAGCCGAACGCGGTCTGGAACTGCTAAGGGGTCTTCGAATGAATAATGAATATCAAAAGCATCAGAAGCACTCTTTTTAACCGTTACGACACTTAGGCTTGTAGCTTGAGGTGGTGTCGAATCAATTCCAATCCAGGTTGACGGTGACGCACCTGCCCGTGGAGGGATCGGTGTACCGGGAACGTCTCGAACAATCTCTAAGCGGCATCCAAAAAGACCTTCTCCGGAAAAATTGACATCAATTGGGCTCGTGGTGTCTTTGTCGACCGCGAGTCGTTCCCAAGAGTTTCCTCCATCTTGTGTACTCCAAAGTTCAACCCGGAAAGGACCTTGCAAATCTTCGGGGACGTTAAAACTGTACTCCCAGCTAAAGCTCTGTACCCGCATGAGATGAAGTGGGCTGCCTCGGTATTCTGCAACAAACCCTGTTTCTTGGTTTTGCGATAACTCCGGATGTCGCAGTTTTTCTTTTATAGCAGCAGCCAGTGTTGGTGATGATATTGTAAGAACAGGGTTTTTCTTAGCAACATCGGTTATATTTTTTGTTGTGTTGGTTTTTATTGTGCCGGATTGTGTGGGTGAAGGTTGAGCAAAGCCAACAGGTTCACCGCCGGACCATGATGTGCCAAGGGTAGGCTCCCAACTCATGTCTGATTTTTTGCCCTGTGGACGATTCTGTAGCATTACAGACTTTGTTTGGTAATTATTGCTGGGGCTTGATCCGGATAGTCTTGATCCGGATAGTGGTGATGGGAGTGCTGGTGCCGTTATTTCATTTGCAAGATCTGCTTGCGATACTTGTGGGTCGCTAGGGAGCATCGAGAATTGCTGGGTTGTGCGATGGCCAGCAGCATCTGCAACAGAAATCTTCACTGTAAGGTTGCTGACATCCTGTCCAGCCCACCAGATTTCTTCACCGATCAGATGAGCGGGGGAACTTCTTGAAAGGACTGGTTCCGTGGCAATCGTTTTCCAATCACCATCAAGTTGACGGTATTGGAACAGGACAGAATCAAGATTAATGGAGTCATCTACGGCGGCGTAGCGGCAAAGTATCTCACCATCAGATCCTTTCCAAGCACGTCCCGTTAGGCGAGGTGCTGCTGCATCGACAAGAACTCTCGCGTCCGGTCCCTCGCTACCTCGAGATCTATTTTTACGATCAATTGCGCGAATGCGAAACCAATACTCTCCATCGGTACCCGCTTTAAATGGGATCGATGAGTTGGGTGGAGATGTGGAGCCCGCTGCCCTCCAGGAAACGCCGAAATCAGTGGAGACATTCATTTCCACTTTTTCTACGGTAGCGTCGGGAGTATCTGGTTTTGGCAGGCGGAATGGGATAGCAAACTGCCGTTGGGTTGTTCGAACCAGTTCCGGAAGTGAGGCTGTATTTTCTGGTCTGGTAGCCGAAAAAGCCTCAGAAAAACCTCCTTTTAAACAGCAAAAGAGGAATAACAACACGCTCAAACGAGATGTATTCATAGATTTCATGAATCTTTCCAAATCTCCGTACATTGGCCTCACAATCGATATCGGCCATTTGTTTCCGAAAATCGTGCTTTTCCGATACAAATGAATAGGAGCATCGACTTTTCGTACTTGAAGCCGTAGCCGTCGAAGCTTAGGCAGGACAGCTGGCTCGCAGCGGGGGGGGGCGACTAGGAAAGTGAGGGCAGGGTGGGAGCTAGGAGGGTGAGAGCGAGGGGAGAACAGTGGTGAACATTCTGCGGTCGATATGAATATGTAAGACGTACTGGTTTAAGTTGTAATTTGTGATTCAACAAATAAGGTAGTTTTCTTGGTTTCGTTGCTGATTAATTCGCTGATTCTTCTGGCTGTTGTTGTCAGTGGGATCGTTGTTATCGTTCTGATCCGTGAAAAACTCCAGGGAACTGGTACCGGTCGTGGCGATTGCGACGAAACTTGGGAGCAAAAGCTGGCTGAATATAAAAAACTGCTGGATAGAGGTGTGCTGGAAGAAGATGAATACCGAAGAATAAGAACACTCAACGATCCTTTTCCTAAGGACGCTGAGAATATACCCAAGACGTTGCCCGTCATATCAAAACGAGCAGCAGGAGAGGACAGGAGAATTTAAATAGATGCCGACCGGAAAAGATGCAAATGGAATTGGACGTCGCGGGGCCGGCGGCACGACGAAAAAAAATGCCTTCTGTTCATTCTGTAGGAAAAGCTATCGCGATGTAGGGCCACTTGTTGAAGGTCCCGGAGATGTTTACATCTGTGGCGAGTGTATTGAGCTATGCCAATCTATCTTAGATCAAGAGAAACGTAGGAGAGGGACTAGCAAACAACTCTTCACATCAATTCCGGCACCACGAGAAATCGTAAGCCATCTCGACCAGTATGTTATTGGACAACATCACGCAAAAAGAGTTCTCTCTGTAGCTGTGCACAGTCATTACAAACGTCTGATGATTGGAGCTGAAGGAAGCGACGTTGATGTTGAAAAATCCAATATCTTGCTCATGGGGCCAACAGGCTGCGGGAAAACGCTTCTTGCAAAGACTCTGGCCAAGCTTCTCGATGTTCCATTTGCCATTGGTGATGCAACTACTTTGACAGAAGCTGGCTATGTTGGTGAAGACGTAGAAAATCTCTTACTAAAATTACTTAGCGCCGCTGACTTTGATGTCGAAGCTGCTCAGCGAGGTGTTTTATACATTGATGAAATTGATAAGATTGGCAAAACAAGTCAGAACGTTTCGATAACTCGTGACGTGTCTGGAGAAGGCGTGCAGCAGGCGCTTCTTAAAATGTTGGAGGGAACAGTAGCAAATGTTCCACCGCAGGGCGGGCGTAAGCATCCTGAGCAGCAGTACCTACAGATAGACACCTCAAACATTCTATTCATTTGCGGTGGAACGTTTGTCGGTATGGAGAAAATTATCGCTGGTCGGCTTGGGAAGCGGACTATCGGTTTTGGCCAGTCAAGCAGTATTGCTGCTGACCCAGATGTTGCGGAGTTGCTACCGCAGATTGATTCGGATGATATTTTAGAATTTGGTTTAATACCCGAATTGGTTGGCCGGCTTCCTGTGATTTCTTCGCTCGGGCCATTAAGCGCGGAGGCTCTTGTTCGAGTGCTGCAGGAACCTCGGAATGCATTAGTGAAGCAGTATCAAAAACTCTTTGAAATGGAGGATTGCAAGCTTGATTTTACTGACGATGCGTTACTTGCAATAGCTCGCCGAGCTCTTAAGAAAGAAACTGGAGCACGTGGGCTGCGATCAATAATGGAAGATGTAATGCTCGACGTCATGTTCGATCTTCCGGATAATAAAGGAAGTCGTTATCTCATTGAAGCGGGACATGTTGATAAAAAACAACCAATTCTTCCATCACCTGAGGCGCGCCCAAAAAGTGCATGAGTGAGGACTTAGTTCTTTTCAGCGAGTCGAATAAGTGCTTCGATACCTCGCTCAAGCATGTGGTCCGAAACGGTGTATGAGATACGAAAGTGAGTATCAGCACTGCCGAAAACAGTTCCCGGTACAACAAGAAGCTGCTCTTGTTCAACAGCATGTTCGGCAAACATTGTTGCTGAACCGCCCGGTGCTTTCGGGTAAAGGTAAAAAGCTCCTCCGGGATGGATGAAATCATAGTGGCCCTGAAGGCCCTCAATAAGGCGGTCCCTTTTTTTTCGGCAAGCATCAAAGGCTTCTGACATGTCGCAATCAGCCGCAGCTAGTGCGGCCCATTGACCGACCTGTGGCGAGCAGACGAACGTGTATTGCTGCAGTGTGATGCAAGCATCAATTATTTCGGCTGGACCATGCATGTAGCCGACTCGCCATCCAGTCATCGCATGCGTCTTTGAGAATCCGTCTAGGATGACCGCGTTCTGGCTGCATGATGCTGCAGAAGTAAAGGGACGGTCGTAGCAAAACCCACGGTAAAGCTCATCGCTGATAAGCGTGACATTATGGGTGTCTGATAATGCTGCAAGTTTCTTCAGGGTCTCGAGTGAAACAACTAAACCCGTTGGATTGTTTGGGCTATTCAACAGGACTGCACGAGTCTTAGGTCCGATGCGGGAGGCAACTTCATCAACGTCTATTTCAAAACTTGGAGCGGTGTCGATTGCGACACAATGCCCCCCCAGGAATTCTATAAGCGGTCGGTACATCACGAATGCCGGCTCGAAGATAATGACTTCATCACCAGGATCAATAATCGCCATAAGTGCGAGAACTAACGCTCCACTTGATCCACTCGTGACGCACAGTGATCGATCATTTTGGCCAAGTTGTTTCTGCACCTCATTCGCTATGAGTCTACGAAGTTCTGGTATTCCTTGAGTGGCGGTGTAGCCATTTTTGCCACTGATTGTGGCTTCGCATGCAGCCTTACGAGCGGCCTCTGGCATCTCAAAGTCAGGCTGACCGATTGAGAGATTGATTGGATCTGCGAGTGTTCTCATCAACTCGAAAACACGTCTAATTCCAGACGAGTCAAAACGGGCCGCTCGACGCGAAATAAGTGGTCGATCATCTCCAGAAGAATCGTTCACCGAAAGTCAATTGCCTCTCGTACTTGAGGGATTTGTAAACAACTCGTCCAGCAGTTCACCGAGTCGTTCGCCGCGGGCATTAAGGCTCAAGACATTACCATCTTTGCCAATGAGAATTACGGTAGGGATACCACTTATTCCATAATATGTTGCAAGGGGATGCTGCCAATCTGAACCCTCTGAGGTCTCAAAAAGAATTGGCCATGGGATGTTCCTGTCATTAACAAATTTTTCAAGAGCGTCTCGGTCTTGGTCTAAGCTAATTCCAACAACTTCAA
>PKCL01000347.1 GCA_002862165.1 Planctomycetaceae bacterium | reverse complement strand
GGTGTCATATTAGTTGCCATGATGATTGAAGTCTCTTCGACCAAAACTCCGACAGACGTTTTAAAAATTGAATTACGACCAGGTCGTGTTCTGGATACGGTATAGCCCTTCAGAACGCTGGGCCCATAACCACTTAGAAGTCAATTTCCTTGTCGCCCGGTGATCCGCGATTAGATCTGCGATAGGAGATTACTTGCTATATGTAATTACGCGCGTTATTGGAAGATGACGGCCGTATTGTACCCGGGGCGGCGAATTTGCTGTAGCGCTCGCTTTGAGCCTGACTTGGCTATTTATCCTGGTGATATATTTAGCCCGCTCCGCGTCTGGAACTGAACTGACGCGCTAACTTGGTTGTATATCGACCGAAATAAAACAAGCGAAGTCGATTTGGCTAATGCGGCTGCTATAAAGCGAATTTCCTGGTCCTGATTGCTAAGTCACTACTGGATTAAGCTGGACAATAATCCAATTGATCCTCGTTCCGATCGGGATCTATAAACACCGTTTGTTTGTCGTTTCTTCCACCAAGATCGTGAGATGCTTCGATGGACAACAGTAGATGATAAGAAAACGTCTATGACCGTAGTTTGATCTGATTGGTTAAAACTGACTTTCATAGAGATTTCAAAGTTGTGCAAGAACATGAACTTGGTTCTTTTGGCACACACTTGGTGTTGTATTTGTGACATGAGATCCGGTACGTTCTTGGTCGTATCCGTAGGAACAACTGTTAATCCCCGCGGACCCAGACGGCCTGTGCCGTATGTGAGCCATGCAGCTTTGACAGGTTCCATGGACATTCCCAAGTCAGTACCTTGCAACAACTCAACAACAAAGAGTTATTGTGATCTCTGCAAATACCGTTCGATGTTATGATGGCAAAGACACATGCTATGTTATAATGTGTACTTCTGGCATCTAGTGTGATATGACTCCAAACTTGACTTATGCTTTGAGGGCATAAAAGGCAATTCAGGTTCAGGGCATATTACAATAGCGTAAGCTGTAAACGGCTCTGTCTTTCCGTTGAGCTCACATAGTATCGTCACATCGGTGACGTACTTGAACGGTTGGAACACGCACACCGTGCTCCGGACACCAGCCATAGGCGTCCTGTATCGATATTGATGAATACAATTCAACTCTCCTCCACGGAGTACCGGTGGGCGCTGTTACCACCAAGTAACAGTACCTGTTATCATTCGCCAAATAATAGGCAACCATAAATGATAACAATAAATATTGGTTAGATATCCGGTTCAATCCAATGAGTTGAGTCGGGTTCCTCTAGGGGCCTCCCTTTTATGTATACATTTTCGACGTGTCGTGGACGAGTGCTTTGGACAAATGGATGAACGTGTCATCCGGTAACGCTTTCGTCATTATATCAGCCAACATATCTTTCGTAGGACAAGATCGAAATTTGATTGTCTTTGAAGCGATCATTTGCTGAAGATAAGATAAGCGAGTTACAAAATGTCTAGCACCTTTGTGGTTGCGAAGCTGACTCCCCATAATAATACACGCCTGATTGTCTTGATACGTAGTGACAGGTGAGTCATTACGTACACCAAGGTCATGTAATAAAACTTTAAGGTGAGCTACTACCTTTGCGGCGTCAGTTGCTGCGTATATCTCGGCTTCTGCTGTGCTTAAAGCAACTAGCTTTTGGAGGCGAGAAAACCACGAGATGGGTCCACCATTCATGAAAATTAATTCACCAGAACTTGATCTCCTTGTTTGAACATCATCACCGAAAGAAGCATCAGTAAAAACTTTGAATCTTTCATTTGGATCTTTGTCCCAATCAAGGGGATGACACCCAGCTTCCCAGACTGTAGGTGTATTCTTTTGACTAAAACCATCACCGTCACGAAAATATGTAATGCATATGTGAGTCGTGTGATATAAATATTGAACGACTCTTTTCACAGCTTTGACATGACTTGCATCGTAGTTGCAACTAAACCGAGCTAAGGCTCCAACGGCATAAGCAACGTCAGGTCTAGTGAAATTTACGATGTGAAGTAGAGAACCAATAACACTCAAGTAGTCGAATTGAGGTGGTGGTCGCGCTTCAGGGTCTGAAATCATGAGGGGTGATGAATTAATCATCGGTGACTTAACGGGATTTGAATCATGTAATCCCAATTTTTTGGCAAGTTTCGTGATGGCCACTTCCTGATCAATGCTAGTTGTACCGGTTGATAAGTTCCTTCTGACTCGAGCTCCTAAAATCCATTCCAGGGGTCCAGTCTCTGACGTTTTAATATTGAATTTATCCGCAATAAATTTGTGAAACCATTTCAAAATCCAGTCAGAACTTCCAGCATAACAGAGGTCATCCACGTAACTTCCTACTATTATTTCTTCGATAATATCAAAGTGCTTCGGCTTTGTCTTTGGGTCTAACTTACCACGTTTCACTTTAAGTCGAAACATACATGAGTCAGCCGTAGACCTTTTAAATCCTCCGCCGAGGAGGTGATCGTGTAGCATCTGTGCCCAATGGTGACCTGACTGTTTGAGGCCGTAAAGAGTTTTGAAAAGTCGCAGGTATACTGGTCGTCCGTTCAACTCTTTCTTCAAAGGGTGGCGCAAGTAGACGGGCTTTTTGATCTTTGCATTGAGATAAGCGCCGGTGATATCAAGTTGGCGCATGCCCCATCCATTTGCAGTTGCGATGCTTATGAGGGTCCTAAGACTATCATAGGTAAAAACAGAAGAGGAAATTTCATCAGGATCATAATGAATTCCTTCTTTAGAAACGTTGCCACATGCGACGAGACGCGATTTCCACTGGGAAATGAATCCAGAGCTCGAAGTTTTGAGCTTGTAGACAAATTTGCACGGTAGTGGTTGCGTACCTCTGGGAAGATAAGTCTCTTCCTCCCAAACGCCCATGTCACGAATGGTGTCAAGTTCAATCTGCATTGATTCTCGCCACCGTTCAGCGTCAGGCCCTGCCTCAGCGACACGTTGCGTTTTAGGACACGCATGCCACTCTTGAGACTCTTCATCCTGATATAACATTTCTTTCATACTTTTCTCGGCTAGTGCCATCAATGAACGCCTATTATCCAAGAATTGTAATCTTTCGTCCACAACATATCCATGTAGTATAGCCTTCTGGAATTCATCATCATTAAAATAAGGATTTTCCACAAGTGCTGCTGCTGCGCTGTCATATGTTACTGCTTGTTGGACTAAATGATCGGAATGGCAAGTTAGAGAATTATGCCTTGCTAGTTCACGACCATCAAAAATGTGTCCCGGTAAACAACTTTCATTTCCCGGAAACACCATATACCCTCGTATATAATCATTTTTCAAATCTGCAAGTGCCTTCGAACGTGCACTCCTGACTGATGTACCTCTGCTACGAATAGCAACTAGTGCTGTTATCATCTCAGCTACATTGTCGGAATGTTTGTACGCTTCATATCTGATCCATGATTGGCTTAAAACTTTCTTCGAACTACCTTTGGCCCTCACGTATTGGGTTTTGGGACAAGTCTGTAAGAATCTTAATTTTATGCCACTTACTTCTGCAAAATTCAAGAAAGATCGGTCTAGAGTAGTCCAACGTTGTTTGCTGCCGATAGGGACTGATCTCATTGGTCTAATCACCACATGTCCATCATATTCCTTCTCTTCACAAATACGTCTAAACTTAACTTTTTCGGATTCGTCATTGAATTTTTCGGTGAACGGCCCGTCGTTGCCGTGAGAGTTCCAGGCGTCTTCCCAGATGCCTTGGATTTGCTCTTCATCACTTTTCGAAGTAGTATTTCGCGTAGTGGGACCATCATCTCCTCCAGAGCTTCCATTCTGGGTTTGGTTCTCCGATCCACGCTGGACACTTTTCTTTTGAGGAAAGAAATTGGGTGTGCCCTCCCGATCGCCATCGGGTTGTCCGTCAGGAGTCGTGGTTACCTCTCCGTTCTCGCTGGTGACGTCATCAGTCGGTGACGTACTCTTGAGATCGAATTCAACTTTTTGACTGTTAGATTTCGGTTTAGGTGAAACTTTGACGTCATCAGTGACGTCAGCGTCGCCCTTTGCCTTTGTCTTTAGGTCGGGTTTTGACTCATGAGGAACGACATTTGACATATCATCGGATTGCTCGTTGAAGAGCCTCCTGACGGCGTCCATATGCAACTGTGCATCAGATCCGTCAAAAACCAATTCTTCAGTGAAATCAGGTGTATCCCCCCCCTTTTTCCTTACTGTGTCAAAAGTCCTCAATGCATTTTTTCTGGTTATGAAGGTTTCATCAAAAACAACGTTATAGACGGTTCGAACCGTTCGGCTCTCAGGTTCAAACGCCAGATATCCAGTATCACATGTTTCTGATATGCCAAGATAAATCAATTTTCGTCCTTTGTTAATCCCAGGGGTCTTGGGACCAGGTAACCATTCCCACATATCACAAAATAAAGTGTGGAGACGGTCAAACCTTGGGCGACGAGCATGTACAACTTCAAAAGGGGAATGCGGTCCCAATTTTCCATGCATTATTCGATTGTAAATCCAGGCTGAGTGTTTGTAGGCAAAAATCCAAAATACTGGACTCATCCTACCGGCATACAAGAATGCATTGGCCATCTCAGAAACAGTTCGATTGAACCTTTCGACGACGCCATTCAACTTGCTGACACCCACGGGTGCCACGGTATGGTCGATACCTGCCTTGTCGCAAATTTCAGTAAAACGAGCAGTCAATTTATCATCACTGACTGGCTGTTCTATAGAGTTTGCTGAATACTCCGATCCCAAGTCACTTCGTATTCTCTTGATCCGCCATCCAAGGCGACCAACATCAGATAAGAAGTCTTTCAATTTATCATGAGCCTCGTTTTTCTGCTTCATGTAATAAACATGAGCAAATCTGCTATACTCATCGATGAAACTGATGACATAATTGTACCCACCAAGACTTTCAGTATTAATAACTTTGACGTCTGTGGCCACAGTATGAAACGGCTTATCCGCTTGGGGATCAAACTTTCGAACGATCGGGACATGACGACGGCTAGCCCGTGATATTTTGCAGACATCACAGGGGCAGCTTTTGTCATGTTTGACACCTTTTGAATTTGGAATCTCCAGACCTTCGACAGCTCCAGCATCATAAATTGCCCGTATCCTCTTGACTGGTATGTGAGTTCTGCGATGCCATAAGTCGAGTGAAGCACCCATTGCCATGCTGGTCCCTTCTAGAATTTGGGGCCTGCTATGTGGATGTGTCATCTGGACTGCGGCTGCAATATCTCCCGAGTCAAAGACGTTCTCCAGTCGTAAATAATAAAGTCCACCCTCTTCAATCAGTGGAACCACCGTTCCATCCGCGAGGATCATGTATGAACCACCCTTGCTCTTGGGTGCAAAGTGGCACACAACATCTTTATTACAAAGTCGTGAAACGCTGAGGATATTTAGATGCGATTTGCTAAGATGGTGAACTTCTTCAAATTTCATCTTAGTCTTTGTTTTACTGCTACCCTTCTTACCACGAACCCAGGCAGAGAATTTGCCTTTCTTAGTGGAGGACTCTCGACCATGAACTCCACCAATCGGGACATTTTGCTTCCTGACCTCCCATAAATAGGTATCATCATTACTGATGTTGCAGTTGGACCCAGAATCAACCAAAAATTTTATAATAGCTCTCGATTTTTGTTGATGATTTGCCCAGTTGCAGCTATTCAACTCCTCCAGAGTCTTGAAAAACTGACTGTTACAAGTTCGGCACTTGCTGACCGTATTTTGGCTACCACTAGGGGCCTGCCTATTTTTCGCTGAACCATGTTCCAAGTTCTCTTTAACACCATCAAATTGAACTAGGTGATCATTTCCACATATAGGGCAAAATGACTCATGATCAACAGGTCTGATGAATGACTCAGCAGTCAACTTCAAACCGTGCGCAGATAAATCCGAAGTCTGCGTGTTCTCCGTGTTGTTTTCACCCTTAGACGATTCAGGTGATGTTCTTGTTCTTGCCGGCGTCGGTCTCCCCTTCTTGCGCGCTCGGCTACCTCTAGGGGCCTGCCCGGCGCTTTCCTTCCGACTGCGACGTCCACAAGACTTTGAACGTTTTGAGGTGCCAGCCGCCACTGGTCCTTGGCTATTTTCGGCCTCTTGGCCGTCGACTCTGCTGCCGTTATTTTTAGAACTTTGTTTGTTCGTATCGGGTGACGACGACTTCCGACTTGTAGGCGGTACGCTGCGTGAACGAGTACCACGCGTTGACCCACACAAGAAGTCGAGATGTTGTCGTCCCCTGCGAATCTGCAATGCTTTTTCGATGTGATCTCCAACAGAGATCCTGCTACTGCCCTTGACCGAATCCTTGGGCGCCTCAGACGTCCCACTGCAACCGAAACAAAACGACTTCGAACCACGTAAGTTGGGTAAGTCTGGATTGAATAGCTGGTGGGTACAACATTTATGATCGCATTTCGATTTTGACTCAGGATTTGGGCTTTCTCCTCCAGAGTCTAAGTTGACCTTATTAGAAGACTTATTTTGATCTATATCATGGCTTCTAGTCACGGTGTCGAGGAATCGAACCTCTAACTTGGTTTTTGGTGCACCCTTTCGGACGCTGACTTGCTTTGCTAATGGATTGCCGAAACCGTCGACGGACAGTCCACAAAGACACGTGCTGTTACAAGATAATCGATGAATAACTTTCTGCTCTTCCTCAATTTCCTGTGCCTTTACGCGATTTTCTTCCAAATCCAATAAATATTTCGAGAGGTAACCAAGCTCGTCAAATTCTCTATCGCTGATTTGGGTGCATTTCTTCGATTTCACACTCGCAGTCATACAAGTGGGCAAGCCTGTATGTTGGACTAAAGCGGGTGAAACAAAATCTTCTTCGTCATGGATCTTTTCATCGAAAACAGATAAATCTGAAACGTTGCTAAGCTCGGACTGATTTGATAATGAATCTTCGAAATCGAATTGTGCCACAAACGTTTGAAACGATCGTGGACTTTTGGCTCTCCTACTACGTGTGAGTGTACTCTCTAGGGTGTCAAAACCTTTTACAGGATGATCGTGAGACAGATCATGCAAAACAGTTGACTCCCTGTCATCAGACTGTCGAAGTAGATGGAGAGGCCCAGAGCTCAGGCCTCAGTGGCCCGAGTCGTCGCGGTCATAGCGGTGTCGGCTGCTATGACCAGAGCGGGAGGAACGCCCCGATGACCGACTCGACCTCGATCCGTTGGAGTCGTCGGAACTGCCAGAGTCGCCGGAAGTGACCACCGGGTTTGGGTTTTCCTTCCTGTGGTTCCCTCTGCTTCGTCGGTGGCTGTGGCGTTTGGAGTATCTGACAGGGTCGCCGATCATGGTCTTAAGCTGCCCTTCAGTGTACATTTTGCCGTCCACCAGCAAAGCGTCGGA
>PKCL01000278.1 GCA_002862165.1 Planctomycetaceae bacterium | reverse complement strand
GGACTGCCTGATTGAAGCTTGATGTTGTCAAAGGCTGCAGTGGAGTGCCATCAAAACGATGAGGAACTGCATCACCAACCGCAGGAGAAGCAAGGATACGACCATCTGCTATTGCCTCAGCAAGTGCTAGGGATACCTCAGTTGTTGGAAGAGGCTGGTCACCTACGCTTGGTAGCGTTGGGTTAGGACTTGGTACTGGTTCAGGAGCTAACTCAGGTGGCACGACTGGTTGGGGTTGGTTCTCGAATGTGATTTCTGAAATTCTGAAGTTGTCAAAATAAATCGTCTCATCCGCAGTTGTTGACCACGAATCACTCCCTCCACCGAAGAAGGTGCTGAAGTACATTCCATCAATTGCAAAATCTGTGGTGTCGCGAAAACGAAGACCCTCTACTTCAAGAGCAAGCTGTCCATCAAAGTACGTCCGTAAGACACCGTTCCTTTCCCCAGGCGTATTGAGTTTCAATTGATGAACCACGTTGTGCCACGTACCGGGAACAAACATAAGGTCCTCGCCAGTCACTGGATCTGTCCATGGCATGTCGTGCCCAAAGTGCTCTGGCTGGTCTGGGTAGTAGACATACTGAACAACACGACCGTTTCCACGCCACATCATGCGGGCTGAAAAACCGTCCATTCCGGTTGGTATTCCTCCTCCTGTATTTCCCTCCCCACCGAAGAGACCTGGCAGCTTGCCACCTTTTACAAAGTCAAAACCTTCTGCAAACTGCATGTCATAACTCAGTTCAACACTGGTATATGATGCGTCAAAATCCAGTTTCCATTGGGCCCCCGTTTCTCTCGTGCCATATTCCCCGGCAGGGTATTCAACAGCCAGAACGGTGCTACCTGATTCCTGCTCCACAAGTGACACTCGCTCTTCATCGACACCCTGTGACCAAGCCGGTGTATTCCAGTCTGCACGAAGCTGATCGCGTGTATAGATGCCTGCTCCACTATTTTCAAAATCAACTGTAAAGATTGGCTGGCTTTGTACAGGATTTTCTTGTGGTGGTAATACAGGATCTTGAACCAAAGGGTCACTCGGTGCTGGTTCAGGCGTCGGCGCTGGTTCAGGCGTCGGCGCTGGTTCAGGAACGCCATACACGTTAAATGTCGTTGTTTGCGACTGAGTGGTTCCATCAGCGCTTGCGGCCGTCACGACCAAGCGATATGTGCCACCAGCAACTGGCGTGTGCAGCAGCGACCAATGGCCGTTATTTCTGTTGATCTCAATATTGAATGATTCCGCGATGCCAAAACTTCCATCACGACGAAGATAAAGACCCGTATCAAGATTCTGAATAGTTGCAGACATACTGGAGATTGCTGCAATGTTTTCTGCGTATCCAAACAGAGCATTTGTACGATCCACGACCATCCAGATATCCGGACCTGGCCAATCAAGTGAAAACGCGAGTTGTGGTAAAGCATCAACTGGATTCGTAGGTGTATCGATAGGGCTTGGTGTTGAATCATCTGGAACAGGTGCTGGGGCGGGGCTTTCTGGCTGTGGTGCAATTGGTTGATCATCAGTTGGGTCTGGTAGATCAATCAAGTCATCTGTAGTACCCGAGTAGAGATACCGAGTTCCGTCACCGAATGTATCAAGGAAGAAAGCCTTCACCTGTGGGTTCATTTCCACACGGGAATCGCCCCATTCTGGTCCCCATCCATGAGCGGGCCAGTCAGAATTGATATATGTAAGTGCGGCGACGTCATAGTGTTGAACAACGTCATCAAGCCGATCGAGATAATCAATAAAGAGGTCCGGATCGCTCGCTGCAGGATTCTGTGCTGTTGCTTCAGCAATCACAATCTCATGGCCCTGCAACTGTGCAAAGTCCATACTCTGCTCCAGGTTTGGATCGAGCCTGAGCCCCTCGGCATTGAACGTTCCATTGACTTCCATGCCGACGTCATTGTTGAAGACAGAGAACCCAACCCAATCGACATTTTCTTCACCTGGATACAACCAACGAGTATCGTTGTAGCCCCGAACCGGATGAAATCCAAATTCAACATTACTGGCTTGTGATTCAATGCGATCGACGATGTGGTTATAGGCATCGACATAAGCAGACCTATCAAGCTCAGGAAACATGTCAGGGTTTTCAAACACATTGACTCCTGCACTGGCCTTCTCATCGAGCCAGTCGACCACATACTGATCGCCGTTGTAGGCAAACAACAAGAGGCTTACTTCATAGCCCACACGAAGGAGAAACTGTGTGTCGGCACGATCAGCCATAATCTGAGCAAAGCTATCGATCTGCGAATCCCAAGCACCATTCCGTATATCATTCAGAGCGTCCCAAATTGCATTTGGATCATAGTCGCTGGCATTCTGATTGATCATCTGCCCGTAACCACCTGCCGATGTATTATCCTTGAAACTCAGTGCAACCATGGCGTAGTCACCAAGATCATTGTTTCTCGCATAGTCAAGAAACTCAGCATTTGGACTATCATCCCCCTGTTCAATTTGACCAAGATAAAACGTTGAATAATGAGATGATCCACTTGGCACCAATCCAGTCCCATGAATGAAATCGATGTATTCATCCTGAAAGGTCTGTCCAACAATCATTACGGTTTGACCATCATCAAGGTTTTCAAGAGACGGGCTCCGTGGTTGAAGCACCAGTAACGGACGTGGTGGAAGAAGTGGCCGGCGAGTTCGTATACCTGGATAATGTGGGCCCATGATCGGCAGCTCACGTGGTACATCTGCTTGTGGCTGATCACTCTCCGGCTGTGAATTCATACCAGGAAGTGTTGGGCTGAGAACAATCGGAGCCGGTGTAAACGGCTGCTCTAATCCCATAGGATTTTGTCTGGCTGCATTTCCATCAGTACCGGCTACCGTTGGCCACCGAAGATTGTCATTCACCCGACGCACAAAGCCATCATAGAGATTGCCCTCGGCATCCTGTTCTGGCCAAGGTGTATGAATAAAATCGGCGTGCATACTCCACCCGGGTGCATAGTCAGGGTGATCTGCTGTCATTGAGTCCGATGAAAGGACTAATGTGGCATCCTGTGGTATTCGGCCGTAGTGAATCTGCAGCTGAAGTTCTGGCAGGAGATACGGATGACTACTCGGACCACCGTCGCCACCCCGATCGTACGCCATATGATCTTTGAAATTTGTGCCAGTGAGACTTGTGCCGTCCCAAAACTGGGGAAACATAACAACCGCTTGGAGTGGTAGATCCTGCCACTCCTCTCCTTGTGGTATGTGGTCAAACTGTGTCGAAGTCCCAATGTAATTCCAAAACATGACGGCTGTTGACTGGCGTTCGGTTGGCATGGCGGACCCGGCAATAATCGATAGTCCTGCGGGCATGTCGACGATCTTGCTTGGTTCGAGTGGTTTTTGAACAGCGTAATAAGCAATTGAACTATCCCGTGGTGTTACAAATGCATTACTTGTTGTATTCAACAAACTCGGCACCCAGTAAACCGAAAGATTATTTGCTGGATCTGCAGCCGATGCACCTGCCTGCATCAGGCTTTCGAGAGTCGAGTTTTCATGAACACTCGGATTTACAAAAAAATCATGAGCGTGCCAGAAGTCCGGATTACCCGGTGCCAAAAGTGGATCAATAGTGTCACGCTTCGCAAAGTTCAGCTGAGAGTGAAATTCGCCCAGCGGCATGCCGGTAATGTCCCAGGCGGAAGGCTGTCCTGAATCAGACAATCCTTGCCCCCAAGTAATGGGTACTGCGCTTCCAGCTGGTAGAGGAGATACCACCTGGTCGGTCATCTGCATTGATATTTCCATACTGGCAGGCATGGGGGCAGCGTGTAGTATTTCCGTTCCGAGAAATTCACTACCCGATGTCACCGAGAGAAGCATCCGTTGTTCCAATTGCTCGGTTCCAAGAGAACTGAGCGCGACGGTGCCACGATGTCTGTTGTAACGACCCGACACCCCCAAAAGGAGTCGAATCCAGATCCAATTACTCATGGCAGAATGCCTTGCGACGTATGCCGCTATGCCCTGCCTTGCCCTACGGTCTAATTGATTGACTCAAGGTGGTGAGCAGATCAACTGTTTCATTAAAAAAATCTAATGAGAAAGACTCACGAACGAAGAACAGCAAGATTTTTTGATGCTGCTGTTTGCCATGTGACACTTGGTAGTCTTGACAAAACAATGAGGAAAAATCGGCGTACCAATACATTGCGAGGCACCTATATATCAAGCATCGTATCGGGCCTTTGATTGATCACGTGGTGCCTCCTTGCGAAAGCGTTGCTTCTGTTTGTGTCATTCTCAGAACACCAGAAAGCATTGTTCCTGAAAGCAGAACTGCTCGCACTTCACCTGCAGACCTTGTAGTACGCAATTCATACAAACCACTATCAACTCGCCGAGCAAATCCTCGCCCGCCAGAAACCTCTCCCTCAACTTTATGGAGCCAGGCAAGTCGATGATCTGGGAGTTGGGAGGCGGCTACTGAAGGTCCTTCCGCGATAGGAATCTCAGCAATTCGCCACGTTTCACAGGCCTTCGCCTGTTCCAGTAGAAGATCAAAATGCTTCCCTGCCGGGTCATCTGGATGGCCAATATGTTCAAGGAGCACAAAATGTAACACGAGTTCCGTCATTCTTCAGGTTAGTAATCTTCTGCTGCCACTGAAGAATTTTCTCCACCGATGCCGAATGGTCTCGGCTTATGTCGAACAACACGTCGTACGTTTTCATCGCGAAGGCGT
Organism: Planctomycetaceae bacterium; assembly: GCA_002862165.1. Lineage (GTDB taxonomy): Bacteria > Planctomycetota > Planctomycetia > Pirellulales > UBA1268 > UBA1268. The sequence continues at coordinate 2,815 of PKCL01000278.1, read as the reverse complement.
TCGATCGCCGCCTCCAGGCTCATCGCACCAAGGTCACCATCCAAACGGTCTCGCATACTGACGGTACCAGCAGCTTCATCCCGTGGACCACAAACGACCATCATGGGGATAAGCTCAAGCTGTGCCTTCCGAATTTTAGCACCGAGTTTTTCAGCATCGAGATCAATGCCGACCCGCAGACCAGCTGCCTTAAACGCTGCTTCTACCTTTCTGGCATATGCCTCACTTTTTTCACTGACCGGAAGAATGCGAACCTGCTCGGGTGCGAGCCATAGTGGAAACGCACCGGCAAAGTGCTCAATCAGCACGCCAATAAATCGCTCCATACTGCCGAGGGGTGCCCGATGAATCATCACTGGTTTATGGCGACCGCTATCTGAGCCAATGTACTCAAGATCAAAACGTTCAGCACTGGGCAGATTATAGTCCAGCTGCACCGTGCCAAGCTGCCATTCCCGACCTAGAGAATCATTAATGACAAAGTCGATTTTTGGACCATAGAACGCTGCTTCACCCGGCTCTGGTTCACAGCCCGGAAGGTTCATTTCTCTGGCGACTTTTTCGATCGCAGTTTCTGCTTCATCCCAACGTTCAGGGTCACCAACATACTTGTCACTTGATTTATCTCGGAATCCTAGCCGAACACGATAGGAATCAAAGGCAAGGCTTTCAAGCACCTTCACCGTGAAGTCGATACAGCCTGCCACCTCCTGCTCAACCTGGTCCGGTGTACAAAAAATATGGGCATCGTCTTGAGTAAATCCACGCACTCGGGTCATTCCACCGAGCTCACCAGATTGCTCATATCGATAGACAGTGCCGAACTCGGCAAGCCGTAAAGGGAGTTCACGATAGCTTCGTGGCCGAGCTTTATAGATCATCGTATGATGCGGACAGTTCATTGGCTTGAGCAGATACTGTTCATCTTCATGCATCACGATCGGCTTGAACTGGCTGTCGGCATAGTAGGGAAAGTGGCCTGAAATCTTGTAGAGATCAACTTTGCCAATATGAGGCGTATAAACTGGCTCATACCCACGGGCTGTTAGTTCTTCTCGAACAAATCCCTCGAGCACACTTCGTAGCGTAGCGCCCTTCGGCATCCAAAGAACGAGTCCGGAGCCGACGAGTGGGCTTATCGTGAAAAGATCCAGTTGTTTCCCTAGGACACGGTGATCTCGCTTTCGGGCTTCCTCAAGGGCTTCAAGGTGTCGGTCGAGGTCTTGCTGTGTAAACCAGGCCGTTCCATACAGTCGCTGAAGCTGCGCATTCTTTGCATCACCCTTCCAATAGGCACCGGCAAGACTTGTCAATTTAAATCCACCAATACATCCTGGGCTCGGTATATGCGGGCCTCGACACAAGTCAACGAATTCGCCCTGTCGATAAAATGAAAGTGATGGGTGCTCTGCTAAACCAGTCTCAATATGTTCCACCTTAAGGGGCTGGTTGAGGTCACGTACAATTTCAACTGCTTTCTCACGATCAACGTCAACTCGTTCAAATGCTTCATCTTCTGTGATAATCTTCCGCATTTCTTTCTCAATTTTTGGAAGATCTTCCTCAGTGATAGGTTTTTCTGCACGCATGTCGTAGTAAAACCCATCGCCCACTGTTGGGCCGAAAGCCAGTTCCACACCCTCGAACAGTCGCATGACGGCTCGTGCCATAATATGAGCAGCCGAATGCCGCATGACCGGCAGAGCGCGAGGATCGCCTGGCAACAGGAATTCGACAGCCGGCTCTCCTTCTTCTGGTAGGAGACTGTCGAGTCCAACGACTTTTCCATCAAGGACGGCAGCGATTGGCCTTTTCTTTCGCTTTGTTTTTTCTGTCACAAAGGTCGCGACAATATCCGCAAGACGAGTACCAGAGGGAAATGTTTTTATCTCAGCTGGTGTTGTAGATTTTTTTGGGTCAATCAGATGAATAGTTGGCATGAAAGGAAAAGTCCTTGTCTTTCAAATACAAGAAGAAAGCGGAATACTCTTATGCAGCTATGGCACAGTAACGTGCCCCCTGTCTTTGAGACAAGGCGGGCTTATGCCTGCCCTGCTGGCTCCTGATACACCTCGGCGGCTCGTCGCATTTTCTCATGCTCAAGCCGCCTCAGATTATAGGCCGTAATCACATCTTTTCGTGTGATAATGCCGATCAGGTGCTGTCGGTCGTCAGCCGAAACTACAGGAAGTTCATCGACATTGGTCGCTGTAAACTTGCCCAATGCTGTGTTCAGATCGTCATCCGGCGTCACTGTCACGACATTTCCGTTCATGACATCTCGAGCATTGGCAATCTGCCAAATTGTGTCGTCATAAAGATAGCCTCGTACATCTTCTTCTGAGAAAATCCCGACCAGCTTTCCATGAGCATCCACCACAGGGAAGTATCGTTGAATAGATTCTGCTAATGCGTGGACAATATCATCAAGGGTTGTTCCTTCGTGAATGAGCTTTAACTCTGGAGCTCGTTTAAAGACGTTGTCTACTTTGATGCCTTCGAGAACATCAACAAAAAAATCTCCACGGTGTGCTGGTGAGTCAAGTCGCGTTGGGACTTGCTTTATATAGAGTGTCCAGCGGCGTCCTAAGAGAAAGGTGAGCGTTGAGACCCAAAGTGTTGGCAGCAGCAGACTGTAGCCCCCAGTCATTTCACTCACCATTAAGACCGTTGAAAGTGGTGCGCGTGCACACCCTGAGAAGAAACCGGCCATACCGACAATGGCAAAAGCTTCTGGCTGTTTTACAAGGTCGGGCCACAGGGCATGAAAAACGATCCCGACCGCCCCACCGAGACAGCCACCAATCACCATTGA
>PKCL01000510.1 GCA_002862165.1 Planctomycetaceae bacterium | reverse complement strand
CATATCCACGGGCTTAGTGTCGCTCGCGGAACGATTGAAACAGAGGAGTATCAATGAAATTCAACACCGACGAGATCGCCTCGGTTCTGCGTGAGGAAATTGACCGCTACCAATCTGGCATTGATGTCCGAGAAGTCGGTCAGGTGCTGGAAGTCGGTGACGGCATTGCTCGCGTTTGGGGGCTGTCCGGGGTCATGGCTGGTGAGATGGTTGAGTTCCCTGGTGGTGTCTCAGGACTAGCTTTTAACCTCGAAGAAAACTCTGTCGGTGTCATCATCCTCGGTGATTATCTCAAAGTAAATGAAGGTGATGAAGTACGCAGCACTGGAAAACTACTCAGTGTACCAGTAGGGGATGCCGTTATTGGCCGTGTTCTTGACCCACTTGGTAATCCCCTTGATGGAAAAGGACCAATTGCCACCGATCAGGAAAGGCCCGTTGAAACGCTTGCTCCAGGTGTCGCCGATCGGCAGCCCGTCCGCGAGCCTCTTCAAACCGGCATAAAAGCGATTGATGCTATGACCCCAATTGGTCGTGGACAACGCGAATTAATCATCGGCGACCGTAAAACTGGCAAAACGGCTATTGGCATCGATGCAATCATCAATCAAAAACACAGCGGTGTGAAATGTTTTTATGTCGCCGTCGGGCAGAAAGACTCATCCGTTGCCGTGGCAATTGATGTGCTCCGGAAGCACGGGGCCATGGACTACACCACGGTTATCGTTGCAGGGGCATCTGTAGCAGCACCTCTACAATACATTGCTCCCTATTCTGGAACAGCAATGGCTGAATACTTCATGTACAACGGGGAACACGCCCTTATTGTTTATGATGATCTTTCGAAGCAGGCAACCGCTTACCGACAACTGTCACTTCTCATGCGTCGTCCTCCGGGGCGTGAAGCATATCCCGGTGACGTCTTCTATGCCCACAGCCGACTTCTTGAAAGATCTGCAAAACTCTCAGACGAACACGGTGGTGGGTCGCTCACATCGCTACCGATCATTGAGACGCTCGAGGGTGAAGTGTCTGCTTACATTCCTACCAACGTAATCTCGATCACCGACGGTCAGATTTATCTCCAGCCCGATTTATTCTTTGCCGGTCAACGGCCAGCGATGAACGTAGGCATCTCAGTGTCTCGAGTAGGTGGAGCTGCCCAGACAAAGGCAATGAAAAAGGTTTCCGGAGGGCTCCGACTGGACCTTGCTTCGTTCCGTGAGCTAGAAGCCTTCGCTCAACTCGGAACAGACCTTGATGCAGCAACACAGTCGAGACTTGACCGAGGCTATTGCATGGTCGAATTACTGAAGCAAGGACAATACCAGCCTCTGGACATCGTTGATCAGGTACTCAGCATCTATGCAGGAACGCGCGGTCACCTTGATAACGTCAAACGCGATGAAGTCGCTGCTTGGGAAGCCGGGTTTTTGACTTTTGTTCGTGATCAAGCTCCCGAGGTTCGTTCTAGGCTCGAAGAGACAAAGGCACTCGATGATGAAACCGAACGTCTTCTTGAGGCTGCGATCGCAGAATATAAACGTCAAATTCAAGGCTCGAAAAAACCTGAGCCCACTCTTGCCGGTACTACCTGAGAAAGAGAGGGATTTCCATGGCAAATGCTCGCGCTCTCGACCGAAGACGACGTTCTGTTCGTAATATCCGAAAGATAACACGAACAATGGAACTCATCGCCACTGCGCGATTCAAAAAAGCGATGGACCGTTCAGTTGCAGCACGTGACTACACTGAGCACCTGGCAAAAATCCTGAAGAATATTGCTGCTGTTGGAGGAAATCTATCGCATCCCTTGCTTCAAAGCCGACCGACACAACGCAGTGCTGTTCTTATATTAACTGGGAACCGGGGCCTCTGCGGCGGTTATAACTCTAACGCCGTGAGACAAGCGATGGGTCTATTGGGAGAGCACTCAAGTGACGAAACCGAGACCCATGTGACGGTGTCGGGAAAACGCGGCATCAATGCTCTTAAGTTTCGCGGTATTACAGTTGACGCGGAGCACCTCAATTTCGAGGACAAACCAGCATTTAGTGAAGTAGCACCAATCGGTGAGTCCTATTTGAAATCGTACATAGAAGGTGATATTGATCGCCTCGATGTTGTCTACACTCGTTTTGTGAATATTGCAAAACAAGAAGCCGTTGCAGAAACACTTCTTCCTTTACAGCCCCCAAAAAACGAAGAGACTTCGGTATCGCCTGTGGGTCACCTAGCATCCGAAGAATACGATTTTTACCCATCAGCAGAAAGTATTCTTGAGGAAATTCTTCCAGCAAGTTTCCAGTCTCGATTATTCAAGTGTTTCCTCGATTCCGCCGTTAGCGAACAAGTAGCACGAATGGTCGCAATGAAGGGCGCAACGGAAAACGCATCAGGAATAATCAAAGATCTTTCAAGGCGATACAACAGAGCCAGACAATCACAGATTACTGGCGAAATTATGGAAATTCTTGGCGGCGTAGAGGCTCTCAAGAAGTAATGTATGCAAATCAAAAGCCGCTCGTACGGCATTTACTATTTACAACCTCCTCTTAGTACTCCAAACACGAAGGCCCCTTCCTTATGTCAACAGCAATCGCCTCCGAGACAAAAAATGGCAAAGTGACACAAGTTATTGGATCAACGTTTGACGTTGAGTTCCCTGAATCGAATCTGCCAGCGATCTACAATGCGGTCCGAATTGATGCTGACCACAAGGGAATCAAACTCCAGTTAGTTGGTGAAGTCCAGCAGCATCTTGGAGGAGGAAAGGTTCGCTGCGTTGCACTTGGCTCAACTGATGGCCTCATCCGAGGACAAGAAGTTGTGGATACTGGTGCACCAATTAGTGTGCCGGTTGGGCCTGCCACACTTGGCCGGGTTTTCAATCTACTTGGCGAACCTATCGATAACCGCGGCGAGGTTCACACAGATGAACGTTGGTCTATCCATCGTGACGCCCCACCCGTCTCTGAACTATCAACCAAAACAGAACTCTTCGAAACAGGTATCAAGGTCATTGACCTTCTCACGCCGTTCGTGCGAGGAGGTAAAGCCGGCTTATTCGGTGGTGCAGGGCTCGGCAAAACCGTGATCCTGACTGAACTTATTGCAAGAATCGCAAGCGCGCACGGTGGAAACTCTGTCTTTGCCGGAGTAGGGGAGCGCACCCGTGAAGGAACGGACTTATGGCTTGAAATGCAAGAAGCCAAAATCGGCGATACGGGCCGAAGCGTCATTGAACAGACCTGCATGGTCTTCGGACAAATGAACGAACCACCCGGCGCCCGACTTCGAGTTGCCCTCTCGGCACTTACCATGGCTGAATATTTTCGGGACACGACTGGAACAGACACGCTTCTCTTTGTCGATAATATTTTTCGCTTTTCACAAGCTGGAAGTGAAGTAAGTGCTCTTCTCGGTCGAATGCCAAGTGCCGTCGGTTACCAGCCAACGCTTGCTACCGAGATGGGTGGTCTGCAAGAACGAATTACTTCCACAGAAAAAGGTGCTATCACTTCGGTACAGGCCGTGTACGTGCCTGCCGATGACCCGACAGACCCCGCACCTGCAACGGCTTTCGGTAATCTTGATGCATTTATCTATCTTGAAAGATCAATTTCTGAAAAAGGGATTTATCCCGCAGTTGATCCACTTGCAAGCTCAAGCCGAATTCTTGATCCACAGTATGTTGGCGAGAGACACTACAACGTTGCCCGTCGCGTTCAGACAACCTTGCAACGATACCGGGAACTGCAAGATATTATTGCAATTCTTGGTGTCGATGAACTGTCCGAAGAAGACAAACTCATTGTTCATCGCGCTCGGCGAATGGAACGATTCTTATCTCAACCGTTTCTCGTTGCTGAGGTGTTCACAGGGAAGCCGGGTGAGATCACGAGTCTCGAAGATACAATTCGATCCTTCGAGGAACTCGCTGATGGAAAATGGGATCACCTTCCTGAGCAGGCATTTATGTATGTCGGTCCAATTGAACAGGCCGAAGAACAGGCAAAGAAAATGGAAGCAAAAGCGAAGGCTTAAGGCACCCCTCATAAAAAATTATGGCAACTACATCATCCAAAAAACCTATTCGCTGCGTCATCGTCACTCCGGAACAAACAGTTTTGGACACGAAAGCAACAAGAGTGATACTTCCATTAGACGATGGGAGCAGGGGTATTGCTGCCGGACATGCACCGTTTATTGGTCGTCTTGGAGCTGGTGAGGTTCAATTACTTGGTGTTGCAGGAGGAACCGGAGCGGAAACAACCATTCGTACTTTTATTGATGGTGGGTTCACCGAGGTTGGCCATAACGAAGTCACGGTAATCACCCAGCACGCCTCAGATTCTGGATCAATTGATCCGTCAGAAGCAAAAGTAGAACTTGAACAACTGTGTAAAGAAAAAGCTGTTGGTGATGAACAGATAAATGCACTTCTTCACGCAGAATCAACTGCTCGTGCTCGACTTAGAGCTGCACGAAAAAAAAACAAGAGCTAGGCTGATTGGTAACAGCAGTGATGAATTGTTTCTTGTTGAAGATTCTTTGGGTTAAATCTGATAGTCCAATTCAGAAGAAGTCGTTTCACCACGCATTCGTAGTTTTGGCTTTTCAAGACAAACGGTTGTACGTGGTTCAATCGAACGAGTGATCCACACGTTACTACCAATCACTGAATCGTGTCCAATCACCGTCATACCGCCGAGAACTGTGGCATTTGCATAAATAACCACCCGATCGCCTATTGTTGGGTGCCGTTTCGCACCCCGGACCAACTGCCCATCAGCATCGGTAGGAAATGATACCGCACCGAGTGTCACACCTTGATAAAGCTTCACGTGACTACCGATCTCACATGTCTCACCAACAACTACACCGGTGCCATGGTCTATAAAAAAATGATCTCCAATCGTTGCACCAGGATGAAGATCAATGCCAGTGCGAGAATGCGCCCATTCAGCCATCATTCTTGGGATCAGGGGTACAGCAAGTCGCTGTAGCAGATGAGCAAGGCGATGAATGGTGACAGCCTCAAGCCCCGGGTAGCAAAAGATAATTTCGTCCAGCGTACGCACAGCAGGGTCACCGTCATATGCTGCCTGAACATCAGTGGCAAGAATTCGTCGTAGTTCTGGAATTTGCTCAAGAAATTCAATGGCTTTTGCCTGACCCAATGCCTCGAAGTCAGCCTCATCGACGCAATCCTGAACCGCGTCCGGCACAGTAGAGGTCCGACGGCCTGCAGCCTCGGCCACCTGTGTCGATGCAAGGCTATGCCGTAAAGCACGGCCAATTTGTATAGTTAATTTATCGTGTAACCCGTCAATGAGATCACCAACGTGATACGTAACATTACCGAAATGAAGATTCTCTCTTCGGCGATAGCCAGGATAGAGAATCTCCTTGAGATCCTCACACACTGTGATAATTGACTCATAATTAGGCAGCGGACAATGCCCAAGATAATTGGTCGTCGGCACCTCGCGATAGGTGTCAACAATACGCTGTGTAAGCTTTGGTAGCTGCTCTTTGAGCCGCAGATCAGTTGCCATGGTATTTGTCTAGCGCGGTTACTTGAACTATTCGAGTGCCCCTTCGAGAGATTCGACCCACGCTTAGGTCAAAGTTGAATTGAACTTTTGGAATCCATCACACCCGGGAAATGGGGCAAGTTCTGCCGGTATTATCGTCAGTTTTCTGGTGTTTCATTTGACGCATCAATCGCCGCAGACAGCGTTAAACCGCCGTCATACAAGGCTCTTCCAACGATACAGCCCGCTGCTCCGGTTGCCGCGATGGCACGTAAGTCATCCGAATTCGCGACACCACCTGAAGCTACAACCGGATGAGGGGAAGCCTGCACCATCGCTTCAAGAGCTGGGAGATTTGGTCCCTGCAACATACCGTCCCGAGCAATATCGGTGTAAACAATGGCCGCAAGCGGCAAATCCGCTGACTGAATAGCCACATCAACGGCTTGCTGTGAGCTTGTTTCAAGCCACCCTCTTGCGGCCAGTTTTCCCTCACGCGCATCGAGGCCAAGAACTAGCGTATGCGGAAACATATTTGCAAGCTTGGTAAAACGCTCTGGCTCCTCAATTGCAATGCTTCCAATGACAAGTCGTGATGCACCAGCTTCCAAATAGGATTCTATTATTTCTTGAGATCGAATACCGCCGCCTACCTGACAAGGCACACCAGCGGCTTTCACCATCCGTTGAATCAACTCCGCCTGCACAGCAGCACCATCTTTTGCTCCCTCAAGGTCCACGATATGAAGACGACGACTCCCGCCGTCAATGAATTGCTTCACTGTCTTCACTGGATCTTCCCCAAAAACAGTCTCACGACTATAGTCACCTTGCTGGAGACGTACACAACATCCTCCACGGAGATCGATCGCAGGCCACAGTTCCATTGAGAACTCCTTCACGTTACAGGCAATTAAACCTGTTCAATAAAATATTTTAGTAAACGCATACCAACTGATTGACTCTTTTCCGGATGAAATTGTGTTGCGAGCAGTCGTCCACGTGACACTCCAGAACAGAACGTATCGCCATAGTCGGTTTCGGCAATAACAATGCTTGTGTCCGATGGCCGAACATAGTACGAGTGCACAAAGTAGAAAAAGTCAGCTTCTTCGGACGTCTTGCCAAGGACTTCTGAAACGTGGCTACCCTCGCGCCACCTGACCTCATTCCATCCCATGTGTGGAACCTTGAGATTATCAGACCGATCAAATCGACTGACATCGCCAGCGAAAACACTTAACCCATCGTGCCGACCACCTTCCCATCCTGTTTGAAACAGAAGTTGAAGGCCCATGCAAATGCCAAGAAATGGTCGATCAGCGGCAATGTGCTGCTGAATCGGTTCTACAAGACCACGATCTCGCATCGCTACCATTGCATCAGAAAATGCACCGACTCCGGGGAGAACAAGCCGTTCTGCCTCAGAGATACGGTTTGGATCAGAAGTGATCTCCGCAGTGACACCATGTCTTTCAAAGGCCTTCTGAACACTTCTCAGATTGCCACTGCCATAATCTATAATCGTGGTCATAGGTGCAGTGTAAGCGGCAGTTTGATAAGAGAAAGGGGGGACTACTTTCTCCCCGTGCGTGCTCGCGTTGATCCAGAAAAATGCTCTAAACAGTAGCTCGTGGAGCGCCACCCTCTGATTCACTTCTTATTGATAATTCTGAACTGCTGCCTGCTCTGGATAAATGACACATTCAACCCGACGATTTCGCTGTTTCCCCGCAGCTGTCGCGTTTGAGACGACCGGATGATTAGCGCCATGTGCAACCAGAAACATTTGCCTGTCACTTAAAGGTGTTCGAGTTGCAAGAAAGTCAAAAACGGCAGAGGACTGGGCCGTTGTTAATTGGTGTGCTGACTGCCACGATGTACCTTCGAGTGACTGAGTATCAAGATGTCCTTCAATTCCAAGAAAATGACGGGGAAAGACTTTTTCTAATTCTGCTGCTAATTGAGTCAACAACGATGCACCGACAGGCAGAAGATTCGCTGTGCCAGACTCGAA
>PKCL01000281.1 GCA_002862165.1 Planctomycetaceae bacterium | reverse complement strand
AAAGCAGATGGAACATGGAGGTTACTGATAGACGACGAAGAGTTCAGTAGTGGTACAAACTCTTTTTGTCCTCTCTGTGATCCACAGGAAATTGATATTTCAATTACAGGCGGACAAGGTGAGGGAAGCGTTCTGCAGGGAATCTATGAGGTTGAAGAGTCGACACGACGACTCTGTTTTCAGAGCGGTACCGGTTCGCGACCAAATAGTTTTGAGTCACTATATGGGGATGAGAGTGTTGTCGTGACGTTTGTTCGTGAGTAATTGTGGAACAAATGGTATCTGGGGTATGGCAACGTGTGACGGAACAGTTCAGAGAAAGTATTGAAATGTTTTTGAGTCGTTTTGTTTTTTGTGCATCCTTGGCAGTTGCACTTGTCTTGAGCGTTGAGAACACGCACGCCGAACATTCCGGCGGATTTGATCTCATGGCTATAGAAGAGCCTCGTGTTCTTCAAAAAGCAGATGACTACCTTGACGAAGAGCCGAGGACAGTCACGTCTTCACGATGTGAAAGAAGTGCTGGTGGACTCCATGATTATTACTCGGAAGGTGATTATTGGTGGCCTGACCCAGAAAACCCAGAGGGCCCCTTCATTCGGCGGGATGGTGAAACATACACGGATCTTTTTTTAGATCATCGATTGGCAATGATTCGGCTGAGCGATATTGTGGGCTGCTTGACTTCGGCGTATCTCATTACAAAAGATGAGCGGTATGCTGCACACGCCGTCAGGCATCTTGAGGCATGGTTTGTTAAGAACAGTACGAAGATGAACCCGAATCTTCTCTATGGGCAGGCTATTCAGGGTCGTTATGAAGGGCGAAGCATTGGTGTTATTGATACGCTTCATCTCACGGAGGTTGCTCGAGGTGCCAAACTTTTGTGTTCATCATCATCATTTTCAGTGGAATGCCAGGCTCAGGTGAAGCAGTGGTTTCGGACGTATCTGACATGGATAAATACCCATGAATATGGCGTCCGTGAAAAAAATCACCCAAACAATCACGGGGTGTGCTGGTCGCTTCAGGCAGCCTCTTTTGCAGATTTAGTAGGTGATGAAAAAATTCTGCAATGGATTCGAGAACAATTTAAATCCGTTTATATGCAGAAGATGATGGATGACTCAGGAGGCTTTCCAGCAGAACTTGCGCGCACAAAGCCCTATGGATATTCGCTCTTTGTTATCGACGCCATGGCCGGAGTGGCTCAGGTCGCATCTACGAAAGAAAATAATCTGTGGATGTTTCAGTTGCCCGACGGACGTGGCATGCACCGCGGCATGGAATTTATTGTGCCGTACATCGAGAACAAATCTTCATGGCCATTTCCACATGACGTCATGTATTGGAAGGAGTGGCCAGTACGGCATCCCTGTCTGCTCTTTGCTGGGCTGCAGTACCAGGATGATCATTATCTCAATGTCTGGAAGAAACTTGAAGCAGACCCAGAAACATTTGAAGTCAAAAGAAATCTTCCGCTTCGCCATCCACTACTATGGGTTTTAGGTAATTAAGCGGGAACATATTCTCTAAGCCAATCAAGTCCTTGTGTTGCAGGACTTCAAAATTATTGGCAATGGAAAAGAGTTATGACTTCTCCAAGAACCTAAACTTATTGTTGAGATACTTTTGGTAGCCCTTCAATATCAAGTTCAATCACAGTGGCAATTTTATCAGGCATAGAATCACCAACAAAAATTGTGACCTGTTCTTCATTGGATGCTACATGAAGAGTGTCACCATCAGCAAGTGTCCGAGCAGTCGGTACCGTCTGCGTCATGACTGGTACGACAAGTTTGCCATCAGAAGGCCAATCAAAGACGTGTAAATATAAGCGTGTTTTTTCTCCAGACAGAGATTTTTGTGAGCAGCGACCCCAGTTGAGTTTTTCAAATGGGCTGGCTTTTGTACCGTAGATGGATGCACCATTGGTTTTCATCCAGTCGCCGATGACTTGCAGAGACTTGATGCTTTCTTCGGGGACACTGCCATCTCCCTTGGGTCCGATATTAAGCAAGTAATTGCCACCCTTACTTGCGATATCGATGAGATTTCGAATGAGTGTCTCATCAGATTTCCAGGCATGGTCATGCTCACTAAACCCCCATGTCGTATTCATGGTCATACACGTTTCCCAGTCGAGATCAGGGAGGCCGGTAGCTGGAATGTGCTGTTCAGGAGTAATGAAGTCACCGTACTTAGGATCAAGTTGATTTGTGACAGCATGGGTTCCCATGCCGCTGAAGCCGGCCTCCGGAATTCTGAATAGACGGTTATTCATGATGATATGTGGCTGCTTTCTCCTGACATTATCCATGAGTTCAAAAGATTTCCATGCTCTTTCACCTTGAAAATCTGTTGAGCTGTAGTCCCACCACACGACATCAACGTGGCCATAGTCGGACATGAGTTCCTCTGCCTGGTCATGAAGAAACTGAATATATTTTGTATGGTCTCGATGGCCATTTGGGTATGGCTGTCCTTTGAGTGGATACGGTAATTCTTGCGACAACAGGTATGCATATTGATCATGGTGCCAGTCAATGACGGAGTGATAGAACCCTACACGTAATCCCTCTTTCTGGCAGGCATCAACAATTTCTCTGACAAGATCTCGATTGAGTACAGATCCTGCATCAAAATCACTCACCTTGGAATCATGGAGTGCAAATCCGTCATGATGTTTTGTCGTAAAGACGAGATATCGGCAGCCCGCGTTCTTCGCCATCTGAGCCCACTGACTGGCAAAATCTACTTTTGGCTGAAAGAGAGGAATTGCATATTTAGCATATGTTTCTGTATCAGCTTTGACACGTTGTTGTATCCACTCCATGCCACCTTTTGTTGCTACTGGTTTACCTTCCCAGGTGCCTGCCAGCCCAGAATAAAGACCCCAGTGAACAAACATGCCAAATCGCGCCTCGCGCCACCACTGCATGCGGAGGTTTCTCTGCTGAAGTGATTCGGTTGTGGAGGGGGTTTTTTCAGCAGCCCGTCCAAGACTTGGAAATATGAGAACAATTGAAAACAAAGAGAAAAGAATACAACGCTTTATCATAAGAAAAGCCTTTCCATGTTTTAAAGAATGTTCTGCCCAAATGTTTTCTGGAAACTCTAGTCCAACAGATAATTCTTTATTTACTATTTCTAATGTTATTGGATGGATGGTTTCGTCATGCGACTGCTTTACTGGCTTGAGTATTGCTTTACTGGATTGAGTATCGTTTGGCGAAAGAGGTCGTCACGTATTGCGAGATGATGCATATAGGTTAACAGACGGCACGCGACATTTTTCTTATTCCACCAAGACTAAGTTCTGGGAGGATCTTGTACCTTGGCGGGGAAAAGATGAAGTCCATTGAGAGGCTTTCTATTTCTCAAAATGATTTTCAACAACCTTTTGAATCCATGTTCTGACCTGATCACGATAGATGCTCGGGCGATGCATCCATAAATCAGTATGTGAATGAAGATATGGTCCCTCCGGGATATTGAATATGCTGTTGACTGGAATATCAAGGAAGGTGAACGCTGCAAGGTCCATGTGTTCACCAAGGAATTTCCTTCGCACTCCTGTTGCATGTTGTCCACATACAAGGACAGGCCTTCCTCGTAATCGTGTGAGACGGTGGATCGCTGATTGGCGGTTGCTTTCGGGATATGGCCATTGTTTTGCACCGTCAAAATGATCATGCGTTATGACGGCCTTCCAGATCCTTGCGACTTCATCGTCAGCGAGCCCTATGTAACTGGTTGCAATTGCCCCGCGAGAGAATCCACAGATTAGTAGGTTCTCCAGATCACCACCAAACTCTTTGCAGATGCGAGGAACATTTTGTTTGCAGTAGTCAATTGTTGACTGCCGGTCTCCCCACCATGTCACTTCATTGTGTTCTTTATCCATGGCGATAAAGGGCATGACAACCCAGATAAATTTACTGCCACCGCTGATTCCGTATCCAAGGTTGGCATCTTTCACCTCTCCGCTTCCTTTTCCTGGAGGAAACTTGTTGCCTGTGTACTCCACCAGCACTGGATAGTTCTTGCCGGGCAACCAGTTTTGTGGGAGATAGAGCGAGTGATAGACGTCAGTGTCACGATATTCGGGGGCTTGCTACCAGACTCGCTTTCCTGCTGCTGGTGCTTCGTAAGTCATTGGCGGGGTCACAAGATCACCTGCTCCAGCATGTCCAAGGCTCAGAGCTGCTGCAGCGAAAGCAAGAGTGGTTCGCAGGATCATGTCAGGATGAGTCAATCAGTTGGTACGAAGAATATTTGACGAGAGTCTACCTCCTTTTTGACTCCTTATGAATTGGAAGTACGATCTTAGGACAGGCTGCTCACGGCATTTGTTGTTCCGTGAAAATCAGTAGATGCTATTTTTTGGAATGAGGTAAAACTTTTTTCTATGTGCGCTCAAAAAAAACGTCGATCTTTGGCTGAGAAGGCTGATAAATACAAATGTTATCTTAAGTCAGTCCAGTCTCCCGAGCACGAAGTTGAATTCTTTGATAAGGCATTCAAGGATGAGTTCCACGTTAAACCAACAACTCTACGGGAAGATTTTTGTGGGACATTCTCAGTGTGTTGTGAATGGGTAAAGCTTGGTAGGCAGCGCACATCTCTTGGTGTTGATCTGGATCCAGAGCCCTTAGCATGGGGTGAGAAACATATTCTTTCGAAGCTTCAGCCAGCGCAGGCTGCGCGTGTTCGCATACTCGAGAAAGATGTCCGAGATAAAACACGACCGACTGTCGATGTTTTGGCAGCACAGAACTTTTCTTTCTGGCTATTTAAAACACGAAATGAATTATTGGAATATTTCCGTGTTGCCAGATCGAACATGAGTCGTCAGAGCATCATGGTGATGGACATGATGGGAGGCGGTGACTGTTACACAGAAAATATGGTTGAAAAAAAAGTTATTAAAAAAGGGAAAAAAGGATTTAGCTATCACTGGAAACAGGTTCAGTTTAATCCTGTGACACACGAAGCAGATTTTTCAATTTCATTTAAATTTGCTGATGGCAGCAAACTACAAGATGCCTTTAAATACAATTGGAGATTCTGGACAATTGCAGAAGTTCGAGAACTGCTCGAAGAAGCTGGTTTCTCAAAGTCATATGTCTATTGGGAAGAAGAAGACGAGGACGGCGAAGAGACAGGTGACTGGATCAAAGCTGAGCAGGCTGAAAGCTACCCAAGTTGGTTGTGCTACATCGTTGCTGTAAAGTGAAGATGGCTCACGTACAAAATGCCTTTTGAAAGGCTTCACTATGAGTCTCAAGAGTGCTCGTAATATGACTAAGGTCTTCGAGTGACGCGCAGGTGCATGTGAGTAGCAGGTACATATGAGTAATAGCGTTTCCATACAACCTGTTGGCAATCATGTTTCCAGGTGGGGTGAGGGGCCACGATTTTGGAATAATGTGCTGTTCTATGTCGATATAGAAGGACACGCACTCATTCGTCTGTGTCTCGATCCAATACACGAGGACGTATGGGACGTTGGTGAACGTATTGGCACTGTTGCACCGACACGTGACGGTAGTTTGTTGTGCGCTGGCGATTCCGGCATTTTTAGTTTTTGCCTCCAAGGGGCTGAAAAAAAATTACTTGTAGACCCTGAATCGCATAAAAAGCCTGACAATCGATTCAATGATGGCTTGTGCGATCCTTCGGGACGGTTCTGGGCCGGCACAATGAGCACTACAAAGCAAACGGGAGACGCGTCACTCTACATGCTGGATCATGAGGGGTGTCTCCATAAAAAAATTGATCACGTGACAAACTCGAATGGAATCTGCTGGAACGCAACGGCTTCATTGATGTATTACATAGATACACCAACAAAAAAAGTGCTGGCGTATACTTTTGATAACACAACCGGGAATATTGGTACGCCGACGGAACTTATTGACATTGAAACGGCAGGTATCGAAGGGTCACCAGATGGGATGACTATTGATGTCGATGGGAATCTCTGGATTGCAATGTGTCATGGTGGTGCGGTGATTCAAGTTGATACTCAAGCAGGAAGCATTGTGAGAAAGATTTCTTTCCCGTGTGTGGAAACAACTGCGTGTACATTCGGCGGTGCTCATTATGACAGACTCTTTGTAACAACCGGACTTCACAAGACTCTGAGAGAGCCTGATGCAGGAAAAGTATTTGTTATTGATGGTCTTTCGACACGTGGTTTTCCGGTGGTTCCTTATAAGGGAAGCATTTGATGGCACCGTATTTTAGGTAAGCCTGAGAGAGACGTAGGAGTCGAATACCAATGAGATACATACTATTTGTGTACTCGCTGATCTTGTTTGCCCACGCATCAAGTAGCACCGCACATGAACTCACACTTGAAACGATTCCTGGACACGGGTGCTGGGTTGATCCCCGAGTAAACAAACACCGTCTTGAAAGCTTTCAAGTCACAGCATGGTTTGAGCAGCAGTTACTCGGTGACGGCCTTGCGTATCAGCGGCGGATGGCGTCATTGCATGATACAGGACGTCGGGCTCTTCGGATCGATGTCCGAAACGTTCTGAAAGAGGCCAATCAATTGGCTGTCGAAAAAGCTGGTCCGGCTCTCAAGGCGCTCAAAGCATCCGACGTCATTCAAGACGTTACATATCATTGGATTGTGAATGGTTTTACCTGTACGACAGATAAGAATGGCGTCGAGGCAATCCAACAAATTCCCGGTGTGCGATGTCTTTTCTTTGTCGGTCCTGTCCGCAAGAGAAACACTCCAATTATAAAAAATGTGCAACCAGAACACGAAGATGAATCGGTACCATTTCAGTTAGATGACGTGACCCCTGCGTGGTATATCAAAGCACTCTGTGCTGATAAGGCTTGGAGTTTATATAACGCAACAGGGGCAGGCGTGCTTAATGTCATTCATGATGGCAATTTTGTTATGTCACCGACTATTCTTTCAACCCGATATCGGAATCAACAGGAACAAGCCAATGGACTCGATGATGATGACAATGGCCTCATTGATGATCTGCATGGCTTTGACTTTGACCGTCAAACTGGTGATTTGCTGCGACGCGGGTCAGATGACATAAACACAATTGATAGAAAACTTCTCCATGGTCATCAGTGTGCTGCCATTATCTGTGGTCGCACAGCAGGAATGCCTGCTCGACAGTTTGGTATTGCGCCGGATGCTCGGTGGGCGGGTGTGCTTGCAGGTCAATGTTTTGAACAAGCTTTAGAGTGGGCAATCGAACACGATGCCGACACGTATAGCATGAGTTTCTCACGAGCAAATCTAGGTGAGTATCGATCACACTGGAGAAAAGCGTGTGAGCATGCCTCCCTCTGTGGTGTCCATCTTGTATCGGGTGCAGGAAATTACGCATCCGAGGAATCACCTCAGTACAAACCAGTTCCATCGCAAATGCCCATTCCACAAGACATTCCTTTTGCGGTGTTTGCTGCTGCAGGTGTGCAGCGTGATTTATCAAGAACACCATTTTCCAGTCAGGGGCCGGTAGAGTGGAAGACGCATCACTATCAAGATGGGCGAGTGAAGAAGCCAGAGGTTGCAGCTTTTAATTTTCGGTTGCCATC
>PKCL01000113.1 GCA_002862165.1 Planctomycetaceae bacterium | reverse complement strand
CGATATCGAGGCTCAAAGATATGCATAGCCTGCATCACGTGCGGAAACATCACAAGGTTCGGAAGCGGAAACATTCTCGCGAGTCCTGAGAATTGATCTGGTGAGAATGCGAGCGAATCTTCATTCATCAGCGGCACCGCTAGTTGTTGGAGGTGGAGGATCCAGATGAATTTCTGGCAATGTTTCTGGATCAAGATCTATTTTGGGGAAATCTTCAGTACTTGCCGCGACTTCTTTCAGGCAAATATCAAAAGCTTCAAGGAATTGATTGAGATGAAGACCAAGATAATAAGCACCGTATGGCTCAAGATAGCCATGCACACTACCGTGTAATTTGCGAGCACCGCGGATATTTCCGTTACCAAAATGATATAGGGCAACAGCAGCTTGTATGAGTCCTTGATAAAACTTTCTCGACGGGCCCTGATACTCGGTCCATAGCTCTTCCCAGACCTCGTGGCATTCGTAGTAATCACATTCATTAAATTTTTGTATGCCCGCCAAATAGAGCGATTCATATTCTGACGGATCAACCAGATCGGACATCATTAGACCTCCTCGGAAAGCAGCCACCGTTATTACGCAGTCGACTACTGAAATCGTAGCACCGACGTGCCAAGAGCGAAGCCTCATGGTACCTTGAAGCGACCCATGAAAGCGAAACCACCAACAAAAACAGCATCAGACAACATACAACCACGAATTGTGCCGAGTAGAGAAACTCGGACGCAGAGAAAGGATCGTGCGCTTCAAATAGCTGACTGTCTTAAACAATTATACCCCGATGCAGATTGCTCCCTTCGTTTCAGTAATCCTTTTGAGCTTCTCATTGCCACAATTTTGTCGGCTCAATGCACTGATAAGCGTGTAAATGTGGTCACCATTGATTTATTTAAGCAGTGGCCAAATCCACAAAAAATGTCACAAGCGAGCCTCCAAGACCTCGAAAACGCCGTGAAGACAACGGGTTTTTTTCGTGCTAAAGCAAAAAACATTCAGGGTTGCTGCCGCAAACTCGTTGATCAATTTGACGGAGTTGTTCCCCAGACAGTTGAAGAATTAACATCCCTACCGGGAGTTGGCCGAAAAACAGCCAATGTAGTCCTTGGCAGTGCCTTTGGACTGGCAGAGGGAGTTGTTGTAGATACGCATGTAGGTCGCATTTCTCGTCGCCTCGGGCTTACAAAAGCCAAAGATGCAATTCGAGCTGAAAGAGACCTTATTCGAGAAATTCCTCGAAACCAATGGGTCGTCATTAGCCATCGATTTATTCAGCATGGCAGAAGCACGTGCCTCGCTCGTAAGCCTCGGTGCGTTGGCTGCGGACTTGTAAACCTCTGTCCAAAGGTGGGAGTTCCGAAGCATCTCAAAATATCACAGTAATCAGAATTTTTTTTGAGACATTTCTTCAATCAATCCTTACACTCTAGAAAAGGTCCAGGGAAATTCCAGGTTCCTCCAGTTCCCATAGGCCGCGGATAACGCCACCGCACTTTGTAAGGAAAATCGCGATGATTCTCTCAGGCCACGAGATCAGGCAGCAACTTGGCGAAAATATTCATATTGATCCCTTTGACGACAAAAGGGTGAATCCCAATAGCTATAACCTTTCGCTGCATGACGAATTGCTTGTTTATGAAGAAGTCGTTCTCGATATGCGAAAAAGTAATCGAGTGGCCAGAGTTCATATACCGGAAGAAGGGCTTGTCCTTACTCCGAACCAACTCTATTTGGGGCGAACGGTCGAGCGTACAGAAACCCACAATCTTGTACCAATGATTGAAGGCCGAAGTTCAATTGGCCGACTCGGCTTATTTGTACACGTTACCGCTGGCTTTGGTGATGTTGGCTTTGCTGGATACTGGACGCTGGAAATGTTTGCTGTCCAACCGGTGAAAATCTACCCAAACGTACCTATATGCCAAATATTCTTTCATCAAATCACTGGTAAAATCACAGAGTATTCAAGCGACAAGTATCAACACAATCGTGACATTCAACCGAGCATGATGTTTCAAGAATTGGGCGGAGACACAAGCGATGAGCAACTAGAACTTGCTTTTTCAGGAGGACGAAAGGCTGGTCAGGCTCCCCGATGAACGCAGTGTACTCTGGGGTTTCTTTCCGCATATGACTGCGGCCCAATGGCTTCTGGGCATTTCACAAGCATTTTACCATTTCAGTTGATTCCACATGGCCTTATTAAATTTTAGTGACAAAATTGAAAAGGGTCTTTGCCTCTCAGCGGTTGGTATATCGCTTCTTTTTGTTGTCCTTAGCCTGATTGCACTCTTTACCGACAACAAAACACTCATGCTGGTAGCTGCCATTTCGCTGCTCCTTTCAATCCTCCTGACAATTGGCCTGCTGATATATACCGGATTAGTGCAAAAACCTGCGGGCAAATAATTCATTTGATGCACTTGGAACTACCAGAGTGTGTTCTAAAGCATGACCTTGAGAAATGGTCGTTATCGCGGACAATAGTTCAATACTGAACGCCTGAAATCTTCAGACCATATTTTTCTATTCCTGAACTATTGCGAAAGGTCTCACGTATCGTGCTACGAACTCACACATGCGGTGAATTGCGATCAAACCATCTTGAAGAAAACGTCACTTTGTGTGGTTGGGTAGACCGTGTTCGCGATCATAAGGGTGTTATTTTCATTGACCTGAGAGACCGCTGGGGGAAAGCTCAGATTGTCATTGGGCCTGATGCACCAGCAGAAGTTATGGAGAGAGCCCGAGCGGCACGGTCCGAGTGGGTCATTTCTGCAACCGGTCGTGTTGGACGACGTCCTGAGGGTACCACCAACCCAAAACTTCTTACGGGTGAAATTGAGGTTGTCTGTAGCGATCTCGAAATTCTCAATGAAGCTGACACGCCAGCCTTTCAACCAGGAGCCAAGGAGCTACCGGGTGAAGAAGTCCGTCTCAAAAATCGTTGGCTCGACCTCCGGCGAACTGACATGCAAAACAATTTATTGTTACGAAGCCGTATTGTAAAAATCATGCGGGATCACTTTGATGAACTCGGCTTCATCGATGTCGAAACACCGATGCTCGGCAGAAGCACTCCGGAAGGAGCCCGTGATTACCTCGTGCCAAGCCGACTTGACCATGGTGCTTTCTTTGCACTGCCGCAGTCGCCGCAACTTTACAAACAGCTTCTAATGATTGCGGGGTTTGATCGATACGTGCAAGTAGCGAAATGCTTTCGTGACGAAGATCTTCGAGCCGACCGACAACCGGAGTTCACACAACTTGATGTCGAAATGTCTTTTGTTGACGCAAACGATGTAACAAGTGTTATTGAGGACCTCGTCGTTAAGACAGCAAAGAAAATCCTTGATGTCGACATCTCCCTTCCGTTACCCCAATTGACCTGGGCTGAGTGCATGGATCGCTACGGTCATGACGCCCCGGATCTACGGTTTGGTCTCGAAATTATTGATCTGACGGAAGACACCAAGGAGAGTGATTTCCGTGTTTTTAAAAGTGCGGTTGAATCTGGTGGAAAAGTCCGTGGAATTCTTGTTTCTGGTGCCGCTGAAAAATTCTCCAGAAAAGACCTTGATGTCCTGACAGCAATGGCAGTCGACGCAGGTGCAAAAGGCCTTGTCTGGCTCAAACTCGATGCCGCTGGATTGTGGACAGGACCTGTAGCAAAAAACCTTGGCTCTGTCGTTGCAGAGAATATACGGACGGCACTCGATGCCAAACCAGGAGACCTTGCACTGATCTCAGCTGACAGCTTTGACGTGACCTGTAAAACACTACACACGCTGAGGAAACATCTTGGTAAAAAACTCAACATGTATGATCAAAGTTCCATGCATGTATCATGGGTCGTGGATTTCCCAATGTTTGCCCGTGATGAAGAATCTGGTAATTGGGCCGCGATGCATCACCCCTTCACAGCACCTCACCCTGAAGACCTCGAAAAACTGACGTCGAATCCAGCGGAGTGTCGAGCAGTTGCTTACGACCTTGTTATCAACGGATCTGAGGCAGGAGGCGGCACAATTCGAATTCATGACCGAGCGACTCAGCAAAAAGTTTTTGAACTCCTCGGAATTTCGCATGATCATGCACAAGAACGCTTTGGTTTTCTTCTAGACGCGTTGTCGAGCGGTGCACCGCCACACGGTGGTATTGCCCTTGGCATTGATCGTTGGGTCATGCTCTTTGGCCAGCTTGACTCAATTCGTGATGTGATTGCCTTCCCAAAAACACAGCGAGCGAGTGATTTGATGACAGGTGCACCCGGACAGGTTGATACAAAACAACTCGCGGAACTTGGTGTTCGCACGATAATACCGCCAAAAGCAGCAGGAGAAACCAACAGCAACGTGAAGTGAGGCAAAAATCACGGGCTTCGCATGATGGGCCTGCCACAGACAAAACTGTGAGTTACACTTGAGAATCTTTACAGGGCGAATAGCTCAGTTGGTTAGAGCACCTCGTTTACACCGAGGGGGTCGTGGGTTCGAATCCCTCTTCGCCCATTCACTAATTTTCAAAAGCTCCGTGAAACCAATGTTTTGCGGAGTTTTTTGTTTTATATAACAAGGCTTGATAGTTGTTGACATTCGAGTAGTAGTTGTGCCACTCGTTGAGAAGTTGCATAAAAAGTTGTTTTTCCAAAAAAGTTGTGCCTCACCGCCAGTTTTATCTTCTGGAAAGATTTTTCTACGAACGGCCCCAGAATCGCGGGTAGTTCTTGCATCTCTGGAAGATGTAGAAGAGAGATTCATTTCAAATTCAGAACTTGAAATCAAATCCTAGAGCCTCCAGCGACACAGCAGCTTGTACAGTGCCGCTAGAGTTTAGCTCCGGTGGTATTGGAACGCCCTAGAACTTTACTACTTCTAATTCAAGAAGAAGATGATTTATTAACTTTTCCTTTAATATCCGTGCTGAAAATATATACACGGATTTACACAAAAAAGTTGTAAATATACTTTTGATTTTTGAATTCGTGTTCTGGACAATCGTTCAATCTTACTTAATTTTTGCCTGCCCCCGCAGCTTTTAGTGAAGTCCTTTTTTGGACATGCAAAAAACGGCAATGAGTCGAGTGGTCATGGTTCAGTGTGATCTATTTTTGATAAGTTCAACTCAGGTCATCGAATAGGACAGCGTGAACTGGTTATGCGATGCTGTTAGCCATTCGTCTTTAAATGGTGAATAGGTTCTGACGTCGATTTCGTTTTTCTCCGGAGTGAATCGCATCAGGCGGAGAAAACCATCGCCTCCGTTGGGGCGTTTTTGGTAGTCAGCCAGAATCTGGTGCACGTCGTTGCCATGATCTCCTTTGCTGGTGAGCAGGCCAGTTTCCGTGTAGCTGGTGTCGAACTTAAAATTGTTGCGGGAATCTTTGCAAATGTGCCCGCTCAGGACCAGAAAAATGTTCTTGTGTTTCCTAACAAACTTCTCCCACATGCTGTCGCCGTCATTATCGTCCGGAAAGTATAGTTTTACGCCACGATCGCCATCGCCCAGCCGGGTGTCATCGTTGTCCATATAAGCGTGCGTCACGACGATGACGCGATGGTCGGGATGCTTTTTGATGATGGCCGTTCCCCAGTCGAGAGCGACGTCGCGGGGAGCGAATTCAATGTTCAGAACGAGGAATTTCAGCCCGCCGGGAGCGTCGAAATATTGGTAGCTGTTGTGGTTGCGGTTTTCGAAACATCCACCCCACCAGCTTTCCTTTTCGAATTTGGACGGAGGAAAGAATTGATCGATGCGGCAGACATCGCGAATCATCTCTCCGCGTTTCCCGTTGAACCACGTCCAGCTGAAGTCGTGGTTGCCGACGTTGAGACCATAGGGAAGATTGCCATCCAGTTCTTTGTGGCTGACGACAGCACGCTCCCACTCGAAAAGGTCGTTGTTCTGAACAATATCGCCTTCATGACAGACGAAAGGAATCCGATACTTTTCGGCGTTTTCCTTCAGCCAACGAGTTTGGCCTGTGTAGATGTCCGGATGCCTGTATGAATAGTTCTGCGTGTCCGGGAGAACGGCGAGCGTGAAGTATTCCGGCCCGTCTTTCTGCGCATATACCCAGTTGGGTGCAAGCGCGGTTGCACCTGCCGTGAGGACTCCGCCACGAATGAATTGTCTACGATTTATCATGAATCGCTCCTCACTTTACTTTTGGGATGTCTGCCGAAACAATGATATTAACGAAGAAGTAATTTATTCCATAACGAACTAAATTCTTCTTTACCATTAGTTTCACAAAAAAGTTGTAAATACCATTTAAGAATAATTGTTTGTTTAGAGGTGGTGGCGGCACGCGATAGATATTAACGGGTGTATTTCTCCAGCTTCTCTTTTACTTCTGGTTTTGCTGTATATGGAATCCGTATTAATTGTGCTTTTTTCTCTAAGTATTTATTTCTAAAAGTACAAGTATGCTCTGGATATGTACATCTTTGAAAACCAAAATTATAAAACTGAGGGCGGAAATAAAAACAAATCTATTTTGTTTAAATAGTTGCCGATGATTATGACCCTAGGAATTTAGGTGCGGATCGAATCCCTCTTCGCCCATTCACTCTTTTATTAGAACCAGTATTCCCGGCGTTTAATGCACTTCTTAAAACCTGCTGATACTTAATGCGACTCCTTGAAGAGTCGTGATAGTAAAAGTGAAGTCGCAAAAAGAGTCGCAAAATTAAAAGAGTCGCAGCCCTACTTTTTGCTCTAACGTCAAAGTATCGCCACCCACAGCGATTGAATTTGAGGCTCATGCGACGGCTTGCTGCTCGTAATCTTCATGATGGAGGTCGAGCATTGCTCTTTCAGCTTCAAGATATTTAATCTTTTCATCCGTAGAACAGTACTTACGTGTGAAGTGACATTATTTTGCGTTACGATGTGCTTAAATACAAGTTTCAGTTCCGCTTCGAGTTATAAACATGAGAATTCTCCTTCCGTCAAGTCTGCTGGTCTTTAGTTTATTCATCGCCGGTACTTTGGCCGCTCAAAACTCAGCCCCTTCGTCGCATCTCTCATTTGATGATCACTTTGATGGGGACATACTCATTCAGGAAGTGCGTGTACCCAAGTCTGGTGAAGCGATGTACACGTATTACGAAACGTTGGGATGGAGTGGTCTGGGCGGGGGATACGCGGGAATTCAGGCGCATCCCAAAGCACATAATTATATCTTTTCCATTTGGGATAATAAGAATCATGCTGCGCCAATCCGCGCTGTTTACCATGGTGCCGGGACCAAAATAGAAGGATTTGGGGGTGAGGGAACAGGTTTGAAGTCATGGAACTTTGAACTAGGCTGGGATACCGATGCTTGGTACACGCTCGTGTTAAGGAGTTGGGACGTCAAAGGTCACACGCACTATGGGTTTTGGGTACGATCGAGTAAAACAGAAATTTGGACGCATATGGTGACGATGGATGTCGCTTCCCCGAAAGCCTATTTCCAAGGTGGTACCGATGCCTTTATCGAAGACTGGTTAAATACCGGAAAAAATGTTCGTACCATAAACTTGCGCAACGGATGGAAACGTCGGCTCGACGGATCCTGGTATGCCTTTGGACAGGGGCGTTACTCGGTGAATTACTGGGATTT
>PKCL01000202.1 GCA_002862165.1 Planctomycetaceae bacterium | reverse complement strand
TCTTTCCACCATGGTCCTCGTCTCTTATTATTTTCTTCCATTCGGTGAGCAGGGGTAGTCGTTACTTGAACGGCATCTTCAGCAACTACCTCTTTGGCGAAGAGCGAATCTGTTGTGAAAAGAAAAAGTAGGGCGATGGACGAAAGAGAGCGTAAAGAAGTCATTGGATAAACCTAGAAGAAAAAGGTGATGCTTTGAGCGATAAGTCTAGAAGAGTCAAGGAGATACTCAAGGGTATCGCATAAGGTTCGATATGACAAAATACATATTTGTAATGATATTGTGGCGATCAGCAGTCAGGTTCGCAGAAGGTTAGATTCGCGGAGGCCAGGTACATTTTTGGAGAGTCTTCTTTGCGGTTGCCCTGAATTCATTTAAGATTAAGGGTTCTCTGAAATGGTCAAGATGCTTTGGGTTGCGGAATTATATGAGCAGGAAATCAGGTCGTCGGGCTGGCCATGAGTACTGTTAAAAAATGGTTGATAACAATGAGGACGGAACATTGGGTCGGCTTTTAGTAGTTGCGTTTTATAAGTTTGTAAGGCTTGACGACCTTGCCGTATTAAAATCTGAAATAGAGTCATGGTGTTGTAGCAATGGTGTTTTTGGCATTGTGCTACTCGCGAGCGAGGGAATTAATTCGACCATTGCTGGCCCTCGTGAGGGCGTGATGCGAGTTCTTAAAAGAATCCGCCAAGATGCCCGTTTTTCGGATATTCAATGGAAGGAGTCGTTTGCTACGGAACAGCCATTTCGTAAGTTGCGCGTCCGGCTGAAGAAGGAAATTGTGACGATGGGAGTCTCAGAAATTGACCCTAATCAACTCGTTGGGACGTACGTAAAGCCAGCAGACTGGAATGCACTCATTAGTGACCCAGATGTCCTCGTTATTGATGCCCGCAACCGTTATGAAACAGAGATCGGTACATTTCAGGGTGCCTTGGAACCGGGGCTTGACTCATTTCGTGAGCTTCCGTCATGGCTTGAAAAAAAGATCGATGTTGATCGAAATCCACGGGTTGCGATGTTCTGTACCGGTGGAATTCGTTGTGAAAAATCAACGGCATTTCTGAAACAAGCTGGAGTAAAGGAGGTCTATCACCTTGAGGGAGGTATTCTGAAATATCTTGAAGAAGTTTCTGAAGATGAAAGTCTTTGGGAAGGTGAATGCTTTGTATTTGATCAGCGTGTAGCCGTAGGTCATGATCTCGATGTAGCAGAATATGAACTTTGTCGCGCCTGTCGCTTTCCACTAAGTGTTTCAGATAAGCAATCAGATTTTTTCCAAGAGGGTGTGAGTTGTTTGCGGTGCTATGATCAAACATCTAGTGAACAAAAGTCACGTTTTGCAGAGCGGCAAAAACAGTTTGAGCTTGCACAATCACGTGGCGAAGCTTTTAAATTTTTTAGGTAACCTATTCTTGGGTAGTCGATATCGAAGTTTCACCATTCTGAGAATGTTGAATTCTTAATATTGGAAACAAGGAAGTATTGTTCGGTATGGGTTTCTAAGAAAAACGAATAGCTAAAAATGAGTAGTGCGATAAATGTTCTCCGATAGGTTTTCACAAACGAGGAAAAGTCATGAATGACCATGAAATCTTTGTTGCCTCATTTGAGTATCACTATGCGATTAGAAAGCTTAGCGAGACAGATGACATAGATACCAATGAGGAAGCAAATCTTATTGATATCAAGTGCAGGGCGGTTGAGTTGCTTGATAAGTGTTCAGATTCGATCCGCTATTTTGCGAAGACACGAAGGCATATCACAGAATGGTGATGGCTGGTTAGAAAACCTTTGTTGGTTTCTCTAACCCTACAGTACTCGATTCTGCGTGCCGTTTCTTCCACGAGCGCTTTATCGTTTGAAATCATGCTAGTCGATCAGTTGCGACATGATATTGTGGATCTTCAGAAATATTAATCTCAACTAGGTCTCCGGCTTTAGCAAGAAGCGAACGACACTCGGGACTTAGGTGTGTAAGATGAAGGCGTTTACCAAGGGCCTCATATTTACCAGCCATTGAATGAATCGCTTCGAGCCCGGACTGGTCGTAGACTCTTGAATAATAAAAATCTAAGACGACATCATCGGGATCGGTAACCGGGTTGAGCATCTCTTTAAAGGATGAGACGGATGCAAAGAAAAGTGGGCCATGAAACTGGTAAATTTTGCTACCAAATTCATTAAATTTTATATCAGCTCCCATATGTGTTGCATGCTGCCAGGCGAAAACTAGTGCAGAAACAATAACACCCAAAATGACAGCAGTCGCCAAGTCATGCATGAATACGGTGTAGCCTGCTACCAGGACCATGACCATCATGTCGCTGGCCGGCATACGATGAAACATCTTGAGGGATGCCCATTCAAACGTTCCTATAACCACCATAAACATCACGCCAACAAGAGCGGCCATTGGAATTTGTTCAATGAGTGGTGATAGAAACAAGACAAAAAGTAACAAGCAGATAGCTGCTGTTATTCCTGAAAACCGTCCACGACCACCTGAATTAACATTGATTAATGACTGTCCAATCATGGCACAGCCACCCATTCCTCCGAATAAACCACAAACAATATTTGCAGTTCCCTGGCCGATACATTCACGGTTTCCCTTGCCACGTGTTTCAGTAATTTCATCCACAAGAGTGAGTGTCATTAGAGATTCAATCAGCCCGACACCACATAAGACAATTGCAAATGGGAAGATAATAGACAACGTGTTCCAGTTGAGCGGAACCATTGAGTACTCGAGAAAAAATAATTGAGGCAGACCACCACTTATTCCGTGAGCTCCAGCTGCCTGATTTGTTACTTTAGTCTGGGCAGGCTGTTGTGGAGGTGTGACTTTTCCTTGAGGGGAAGTAATATCTTTAGAAGAATTATGAGTTGCAGCAATTGAATTTGTTTTCAGCATGTCTCCGACAGTTGCGACGAAGTTCATCTCAGTCGATGTTTTAGAATTAATCACGAACGCGATAAGGGTGACGCTTAAAATTGCAACTAACGAAGCTGGCACTGCACGAGTTAATTTTGGCAGAAGCCAGATAATAGCCATGGTCAAGCCTACTAACCCAAGCATTAACCAAAGTTGGGTTCCCTGCACAAAGCCCAATTTTCCATCTTTAATTGTTTGAAAACTATTTACTTGCGCAAGTCCAATGACGATTGCCAAACCATTAACGAATCCTAGCATCACGGGATGAGGAACCATGCGAATAAGTTTTCCAAGTCTGCCAAGTCCAATTGCAATTTGTAGAAGACCGCAAAGAATGACCGTAGGAAAAAGATATTCGATTCCATGCATGGAGACTAATGAAACAACAACAACAGCCATAGCACCGGTAGCGCCAGAAATCATTCCTGGTCGGCCTCCAAAAAGAGCTGTTATTAAGCCAATGAAAAACGCAGAGTACAAGCCAATCAGAGGTGAAACTCCAGCAACAAATGCGAAAGCAATCGCTTCAGGAACGAGAGCTAGTGACACAGTAATACCAGAAAGAAAATCGTTCTTAAGTGAGCCAGACTGGAGACGAAAAAAATTAAGCATGCAAGGTCCTGAATGAAGTATCAACTCACCATAACAAGAAAGTTATGGCGACACTGTCACATATCCTGTTGAATGACGCTCAACGCCAAGAACTGGCGGAGCGACAGCACTTTTACAAGATTGTAGAAGTTTTCTGAGTGTGAACGAATCTTGAATGGATGACTATAAGGGGCTTTGCAGTTTGGTCAATATCAAGCATCAAACGAGGGTCTATAAAAGAAAAGTTGTTTGATATGAGACGTGTTGATGGCCGTTCGTTACAGTCTTCGAGAATCCAGAAGAAACCGAAGCAGATATTTATTTCCTGGTTTTTAAGACAGTATTAAGAAATAAAAATTGATTACAGTCTTAATCTTTTGGTGTGATGCTTGATGGCTGTTTGCGGATGCAAAAGAGTTTATCTCCAGTACGAATTACAAGGCTCCCTGTAACAGCAGTGATGCCATATTGAATTCGTCCAGCAAATAATGTGGCACTGGCTTTTCGCTCTTTATCTGTTTCCGATGCTATTAATTTAGCATCAAGTGTGTCATCTTCAGAATCCCACAGTTCGTTGGTACTAAGAATAATAAATTCAGGACCTGTTTTGATTACATCAGTGATCCCATTCTTTCCAAAGAAGTAAATCCGATTACCAATTTGAAAAGGTGTGGCCCAACATGGCGATGACAACCTTTCGCTATAGCATTGTTCACCAGTATGAAAATCGTGGCAAAAAACAACACCAGCTCTATTTACCCAGTACACATATCCGGCAGCGTGTATTGGTGAACCAAAAGAACTCGTTGCTTTTTTTGGGCACCAGACTTGTTTTGGAGTCCAAGAGCCATTTGTGTGCGAAGCTGTCAGGACCATATTTGATTTCTGGGCCTCTGTGGCATTTTTGCCATCACGACCAACCGAAGCCCCTATAAAAATTGAATCAACGCCATAATCCACCGGTGTCGTAACAGTATTCCCAGATACTTTGTCATAGCTCCAAAGCAGTGATCCATTCTCGGGATCATAGCTATCTACGCTGCCAGCGGAACTACAGATCACTTGGTTTTTGTTGTCTAGATTTACTATCGCTGGAGAACTCCAGCTAATGCGGCTCTGACGCTCTGAGCACCAAAGAGTGCGGCCGTCTTGTTTTGAGACGGCAAGCAAATACGACTTTGCACTATTATCGATCAAGACAAAGAGTTTTTCCTTGTGTTGCGCAAGTGAAGAGGCAATTCCAAATTCATTTTCAATGGGTCCGTAGACATCAGTAAGGCATCGACGCCATGTCTCTTCTCCAGAAAATGAAATCGCCATGAGATCACCACTTTCAAAAAAAACATAGACTCCATTTTTGTCCACAGCGGGTGTAGGAGCGGCCCGACTTATGTAAACACTATTCTTTGCCTCATTACTTGTTTCCTGAATGAATTCCCAGTTCGTGCTCCCGTCGATTAAATTTAAGCTAAGAACATGATTACTATTTTTCATATCACCTGAAACAGAAGTTACAAAGATATCATTATGAAAAATGACAGGACTTGATTGCCCATGCCCTGGAAGTTGCTTGTCCCATGCCTTATTAGTACTCAGCCCCCAGTTGACTGGTATCGAATCAGGCTCGATAAAAGATTTTCCTGCACCGAGAAAAGATGGCCATTGAGGTGATTCCGCATGAGTGCGAAGACAGCAAAATCCAAAATAGAAAATGAAAGCTGCAATTCGACAATGAGGCAGGCGTGACATTTTGTGCTTATGGGATTGTGATGAATTCGACAGTATCAAGGTTATGGCCATTATGAGCCCCTCCGATTAATACAACACCGCTGTTCGCTGGAACGATCCGATGAACAATGCGAGGCGAAACTTTTGTAATGACCCCCCAATCTTTGTGATCGGAGGAAAGCTTAACCAATGTTCCATCTGCAACGCTTACGATTAACTGATTTTCAAACACACAGGCTGCCGAAGCGAAGCCATTAAATTGGCCCTCAGGGAGACGAGGACCCAACTTCCAAGAATTGTTTTTGGGATTATAAATATTTACTTCCCTAGTGATCTCCTCCTCATCTGTAAAGCCACCTATGACCCATATGCAATCTTGGAATTCGGCTGCAATTAAAGCTCGTCGCATAAAAGGCTGGTGTATTGACTGCCATTCAGCATCAGGGTCATTGAGATCAATACAGTCAATGGTGTCACACCAGACTTGGCCGCCACTGTCGCCCTGCATATCCCACCCGCCAATGGTAAAGAGTCTGCCGTTATTCAGAATGACATCATGAGATGACCTCGGTTGCGGTAGTGGCTTGAAGGCTTCCCATTGTTTTTGCTCTAAGCTGTACCGAGAAACAGTTTTTACTGAAAAATTATCAGCGTCTTCACCCTTTTTGTTCTGTGGCTCCATGCCGCCAACACGATAAATATTTTTCTTGTAAGCAACAATGTTCATGCCCTGAAGAGCTTGTTCTTGATCAAGTGTAGTCCATGTAGAATTTGATAGATTTTTCAAATCAAGTTTAAAAAAGTTTCCAATAACGGCCTGCTTCGACCATTCATGAACAGGTGCAACATGACCGCCGAAAACAAAAATCGAATCTTGGGTAGCTACTGCACCAAAGCTTGAAACAGCAAACGGTAACGGGTGTAGTAAGGTAGGTTCCGTTCCAAATGAATGATTAGAAATGAACCCGTAAGAAAGAAGCCCGAAGGCACTGAGCATAAAAATTGAACGACATTGTCCTAAACTCCGTCGGACTGGCTCTAGCTTGTGAAAACTCCACATATTGAGTGAATTCCTTTAGCTTAAAAGTCGTATCGATAGACGCGTGTTATTTTTTCTATCGTAAAATACTTGATAATGCTTTGAAGTAAACGTGAGATACGCACAAAGAAGAAATCATTCGCTTTCCCTCCGGACGAATATAGAACCAGAACGGAAAAAAACATAGAAAATAAAATCACCGTCAGTTTCACAATAATCCACCCACGAATGCTTCTTTATAGGACAAGATGTCCGGAAGGGCCAATAAAGGTGTCTTGCTTCTTGTGGGGCAAAAAGTGGCATTTGAAGCGGTGTTACTCTATTACGACTAAAAAAGAGTGGCAAAATAAATGGAAGGACATACGATTTCAGGAAGCATGCAACAGAAGCATGCCAGAAAATGACGTAGGAAAAATCTGATGATATTTGTATCGTCTTTGGTACAAAAGTTTCAGGATGCTTGTGATATAGGTATCCTGTAAAAAATGATCGAAACGCTAAGGGAGGTGCCAGCCAATCGCCAGCCATCCATGAAGTACACGTTTAACCGTTGTTAAAGGACGGTAAAAAGGAGTAATGATGACTGACGAAGGAATGCCTTCAATCGCGATTTTTTATGGCTCGAGCACTGGTAACACACAAGAAGCAGCCGAAAAAATTCAGCAGGAACTCGGAGATTTTGTGAGCCATGTCGCTGATGTTGTAGATAGCGATCCAGAAGAACTATCAAAGTACGATATTCTGCTGCTCGGTGTGTCCACATGGAATATCGGAGAAATGCAAGAAGATTGGGAATCATTCATCCCAAACATGTCAGGCCTAGATCTTTCAGGAAAAAAAGTTGCCTTCTTTGCGATGGGCGATCAAGCGGGTTATCCCGATAACTTTCTTGATGCAATGGGTCAACTCTGGAAGGCCGTGAAAGAATTAGGAAGCCCTGAGTTGGTAGGAGTCTGGCCAACTGAAGGATATGAATTCGACGCATCTGAAGGATTGTTTGATGAAAATAATTTTGTCGGATTAGGTCTCGATGAAGAAAATCAATCGGATCTACACGAGGAGAGAATTAGTGCATGGCTGGTCAAAGTTTTGATGGATTGCAAGCTTATACCAGCATAGTAAACAGAAGATGATAGAAGATTTATCGCTACGTGAGGGATTTGAATTTGAATTCATTCCCTCACGTTTTTTTGTTTTTTCATATACGTTTGAATATATACATTATCGTGTGAATGATCCTTAGTTTTATGGAGATCAGTGTTGATGATTTTCGTTCTAATGAGCTTCTGGCATTTTGCGTGCGGGATCAGGCCA
>PKCL01000399.1 GCA_002862165.1 Planctomycetaceae bacterium | reverse complement strand
CTGCCTCGGCAGTTCCGCCTCACTCCTGGGTGGTGTGCCGCTATAGCGAGTATCTTGGAGGCCACTGCGCGTAAACCTGGAAATGTCAATCCAGAAAATAGTTTCCATGATCTTTCCTACGATGAACTCTGTCGTGTAGCGATCGCCATAGCACCCATCCTTGATAAATCTGGAACTATTCCTCTAGGGAAAACGATTCGAGACGCAGTCGATCAATCACGACTCGTAACTCGTTCAAATGCAAACTTAGGAATTATTATTGCGATAGCACCTCTTGTTGCAGGAAGCACTTCACCGAAGTCTCGTTTGTCAGCTCATGATGTAGACAATGTAATCGAACAATGTGATGCACAGGACTCACTTGACATTTACGCTGCAATCAAGCGTGGGGCTCCTAGTTCAATGGGGAGACGTGACAAGTACGATATTCAGGACTCACCTCCACAATCGATCCGACGAGCAATGCAATATGCTGCCACAACAGAGCCACAAGATAGCATTGCTGGTCTATGGGGTTCTGGTTATCAATCCTTATGGGACAACGTTGTCTCTGATCTGCAAAACCACGAGTCTCATGGAACACGTTGGGAACAGTCGATTGTTTTCACCGCTTTATCTCAACTCGCTCGCACGCCAGACTCACTTATAATCCGTCGTCACGGGAGACAGAAGGCCCTTCAAATCTCCGCAGAGGCTGGTGCATTACTTGCGTTACCGGAGCAAGAACGTTCCGCCGCTACTAAAACATTTGACTGGCGTCTTCGGCAACCCTGCCGTATAAACCCTGGGACTACGGCAGATCTTGTTGCAGCCGGATTATACGTCTACCTGTGGAACTCATATTTTCATGAACTCTTTTAATTGCAGAATCATAAAATGACAGTAAATTTCTCCATATCACTAAAAAAAGCAGTACATGTTTTTTCAGCTGGCCACTTCATAACACTACGAAATGATCTGTGCGAAGCTGTACACGGACATAATTGGACAGTTGCCTGCTCGGCCTCAGGCGCTCCTGACAGCCACGGGATGGTCATTGATTTTATTGTTCTCCGCGACACTCTTTCAGAAATTATTTGTCAACTTGATCACAGTATTCTTCTTCCAACAAAAAACCCTTACCTCGACGTAACGAAGCAAACGCATGCAGGCCAAGACGAGGTTCTGGTGACATTTCAAGAACGACGTTGGGTATTTCCGGCCGATGAATGCAGACTCCTGCCACTTATCAACACTACTGCCGAACTACTTGCAGAGTGGATTGGCAATGAATTACTGCATCTTCTGGCACGAAACGGGATAAACCAACCGGGGCTTATTCGACTCGAAGTAGACGAATGCCTTGGCCAATCGGCAATCTGGGAGAAAGTTAAGGACTAGCCAACTCTTCAACAAGCAGGTTACTTGCAGCCTCAGTTGCTAAGGCAACCATAGCATTATTGACTCGGACATAAAAAACCCCTGTTGGACTTTTTGTTTCTTCAACATGACCGCTTGATCCAAGCACTAAGCCTGTTTCAGCAAGATAGCGTAGAAAAACTGGCGATTGATCAAGAACACGAGTCACTCGAAAACTAACGCCCATAGGAAGTGTCGATAACGGATGATATTTATTCATTCGCTTAAAGTCTGATTTATCGGTTCCTCTCGGAATCGGATCGCCATGAGGATCCACCTCGGGCCTGTCAAGGTATTCATCTATTCTGTCAACCAGCAGATCACTTACAGCATGTTCCATATGCTCTGCCTCATCGTGCACTTCATCCCAATTCATTGAAAGTGTCTGTACGAGAAACTGTTCGATAAGCCGATGGCGACGAATCATTCGTAATGCCAAAACCTGACCCGTTGGTGATAGTGAAACACCTTCATAAGGGGTATGAAGTGCAAGGCCAGCAGTATTAAGCGTCTTGAGCATACTCGTGACAGTGCCCGGAGCTACCCCAAGAGTAGACGCTAACTGCCCCGTAGTCACAGGCTTCTTATCCTGCTGCTCAGAAATCTGGTATATCACTTTTATGTAATTTTCTACCGTAAGGCTAGGCACAGCAATCTCCAGAAAATTAAGAATGTACGATGTACACTAACTCGTAGCGAGTTGCGAATCGATCGGGAACATACCAAGATAACCTGTTGCCACACAGTCGCAAAAAATTTTTGTCATATAAAACATTTTGGACTCGATATCACTTCAATCTCTTCAACATACTATCAGCCATTGCGTAATACGGACACATTTACAAGTAGCATTCCGCCGACGAAAGTGTCACTCAGTGATGGCGCCGCAGCATGCCTTCACGACCTTCTCAGACAGCCTGAACAGTATCACGTAAGCATCGGTGATTGTTCAGGCACACGAATAATTGATTGTGGTGTACAGTCCCGTGGATCGGCACAGCTTGGTGTTCTCATGGCCGATATTGCTATGGGTGGTCGTGGAAAAGCGACGCTCGATATTACACGTGACATGGAAATTTCATCAGCGCTCTGGCCGACCTGCCCATGGCCACTACTTCACGTCCATTCTGATGACCCTGTGTCGGCATGCCTTGCTTCTCAGTACGCCGGCTGGAAAATTGACCAAAACAATTACAAGGCTATGGCAAGTGGCCCTATCCGTGCTGCAATTGGAAAAGAAAAGATTTATGAAACTATTGGACGGAAGGAACAGCCCAACGTAACAATCGGCTTACTTGAGGCAAACAAAATGCCCCCAGAAACTGTTTGTCGGGAGCTCGCTGCTCTTACGGGGCTTCCTACTCACGCGATAACCCTACTTATTGCCGCAGCAGAAAGTCCGGCAGGAATGGTACAAATCGTTGCTCGATCATTAGAAACAGCGCTTCACCAACTTCATGAATGCGGTTTTGATTTAGAACGGATTGTACGTGGCGTAGCGATTGCACCACTTCCACCTGAGACCCAAGAAACCCTCTCTGCTGTTGGACGCACCAATGATTCCATTTTGTATGGGAGCGTCGTCCAACTGGATGTGACTGGCGACGATTACAGCCTCGAGAAAATTGGAACTCGGGCTGTAAGCAGCCATTCGGTGCTTCACGGCACGTTATTTCTAGAGCTTTTTAAACAAGCAAACCTTGACTTTTATGCACTCGACACGGCTCTCTTTGCACCCGCAGTCCTTGAATTTAAAAATCTTGATTCCGGTCGGCATCACCGATTTGGGTCAATCTCACCTGATATCTTAGAGATGTCTTTCTCTGCTACCCATTGACTCCGCAATGCTTTCGTCACTCGCGATACTAGGATCCACATCAAGCTGGCATGTGACTGAAATTCTGAATGCATGTTCTATTCAAAACATCTCGGGCACAGTAATCGACTGGACGGCACTAGGAGCTGCATCTGGTGATCAAGGAGAACACTTCCGGCCGAAGAATTTCCAACAATCAGATGCTGTATTAGTCCGCAACATGCCATCAGGAAGCCTTGAGCAAGTGATTAGTCGCATGGATATTCTTGCGCGCATTTCAGAGGCGGGAAAGCTCGTATTGAATCATCCCAAATCTCTGGAAGCCGCGATTGACAAATATTTAACGATGACGCGGCTTTTGGATGCGGGCATACCTGTACCTCCAACAGCGATTGTCCAATCACGCACTGATCTACAAAGCATCACCGATGAATACGGTGGCAAAGTTGTACTGAAGCCAATCTTTGGATCAAACGGCCAAGGACTGGTTCAATTCCAGGCCAACACAACCCAGCTACCACCTTTTTTCTTAAAAAGTGGTGTCGCGGTTGCTCAAAGATATATTGCTAACGATGGATGGGACGTACGCATTCTTATTGTTGGCTCAAAGGCATACACAATGAAACGAATCGCAACTAACGGAGAGTGGCGAACAAACATTTCACAGGGCGGACGAGCGGAAGTATTTAACCCACCAGCAGAATGGCTCCAACTTGCTCATTCTGCTGCACATGCACTCGGCGTCGAAATTGCAGGTGTTGATTTAATTCGAGGCAACGATGGCTCAATATGGGTGCTTGAGGTGAATGCAATTCCTGGCTGGCGGGCACTCCAAACTGTGACGCATGAGAATATTTCAGCTGCCATACTGGATTTAATATGCGAATATTTTGTAGAAAAAACGAACCAAATGGCGTTTGGCTAATCAAACAAAAGTGACTGCTCTTTATCTGCATCTTGTACACGTCTTGGGCTTGTGGTTTTCTGCACCCCACGTGTCTCATAGGCAAGCAAGAGATCTCGTGCACGGTCGATAACAGCATCTGGAACGCCAGCGAGCCTTGCAACATGAACACCCCAACTCTTATCGGCAGCACCAGACGTTACTTGATGTAAAAAAACAAGTTGACCCTCGTGCTGTTCAACAAGCACCTGAGCATTTGCGACCCCAGGGAACCTCTCAAGCGCTGCAAGTTGCAGGTAATGCGTTGCAAATAAGGTTCTGCAATGCAGACTTTTATAAAGATATTCAACAGCAGACTGGGCTAGCGCAAGTCCATCGAAGGTACTTGTGCCGCGACCAACCTCATCAAGTATGACGAGGCTTTTCTCGGTTGCTCTATTGAGAATACGTGCCGTCTGTGACATCTCAACGAGAAATGTACTCGCGCCACTAGCAAGATCATCACCAGCTCCAATCCGAGCAAACAGCCTGTCAACGATTCCTATTTGTGCTGTCTTCGCAGGCACATAAGAGCCCGCCTGAGCCAATACCGTAAGAAGTGCTGCTTGCCGGATAAAGGTACTCTTTCCACCCATATTAGGTCCCGTCACAAGGAGAACCGAGGGTAGGGTATTTTTGTCATCTTTTCTCGACTGCCCTCCAACGAGCACCACATCATTTGGAACTAAAGTACCTGCAGGCAAAAGTTGCTCGAGTACTGGATGCCGCCCCTGATCGATAGCAAGTATCGAGTCATCGGAAATATCCGCACGAACCCATCGATGTGATCGTGCAATATCGGCGAAGGTCAGTAGTACATCAATCGTCGCCACCTGTTCGGCAACACAATCCAGTCTCTGACGATGCAGTGCGACAAAATTACGTAAATCCTCAAAGAGTTCCCCTTCGCGACGAACAGCTTCTTCCTCAGCCCCAAGAACCTGCCGCTGCCGTTCATCCAGTTCTGGCGTTGTGTACCGTTCAGCATTTTTGACAGTCTGTTTGCGAACGTACTCCGGAGGAACTTTGTCAGAATATCCACGGCTAACCTCTAAGAAAAATCCGAATACGCGGTTAAATCCAACCTTAAGTTTCGGAATCCCTGTTCGTTCACTTTCTGAGGCTTGATATTTTGCAATCCATGATTTCCCACCACTTGCGAGCTCGACAAACTGATCATAGCGTTCATCAAACCCAGGACGAATAAACCCACCATCTCGAACAAACGTCGGGCATTCCTCACGCAAGGTTTTGGTAATTCGAACAGTCAGATCTTCACAAGGATCAATATTCTCACCAAAACCAGTAAGCAAAGTGGATCCGTTCCGCGCATCTGGAGCAATGAGTGCCCCAACTCTTTCAAGCAGTGTAATCAAGCCTGGAAGAATTTTTGTCGCTTGACCAATTCGCTCAATATCTCGCGGTCCTGCCCGCCCCGAGATAACACGGCCTACTAACCGTTCAATATCACCAACACCCTGTAGTGTTGCTATCAATTCCGCAACACCTTCGGTGTGATGAACCAGCACAGCTACTGCATCAAGTCGATCTTCGATCTCAGCCTTTTCAACAAGTGGTGCGCTCAACCATTCAACCAAAAGCCGACTTCCCATTGCTGATTGTGTCTTCCCAAAGACTCCAGCTAATGAACCATCGCGGCGGTGACCTGATGGTGAAGAACCTCTTATGAGCTCCAAGCTCCGACGAGTCGCCTCATCAATCTCCATCCGTACTCCCGGCCTCCATGCGGCAAGAGTCTTGATTCGGCCAATCACTGCAGGCTCATTTTCTTCAAGGTATGCTAGTATTCCCCCAGCTGCACTTATTGCCAACTCTTCTTCCGGAAGATTAAATCCCAGCCCGTCAAGCCGTAGGCTACAAAGCGCTGTAGTCACTTTTGTTTCCGCCTGCTTTGATTCAAACCACCAATCTGGCCTCGCAGTCAGAACTGTTTGAATGCCTGATTCGGCGAGAACTTTCTCAACAAACGCTCGATCCTGTTCACCACACAGTATTTCGGAAGCATCTACCCTCAATAAATAGTCTTTGAGTTCTTCCAACTGAAGAACTGACGCCTGAAAACGACCGACGGACACGTCTATCCAAGCAACCCCAACACGTAATTGATTTTCATGTAGGGCCTTTTCCACACTCGCCTGTTTCAGACGTAGTTCAGGTATGAGTGCTACAAGATGGTTCGGGCTATCTGGCTGGAGTAGAGATTCATCTGAGGCAATTCCGGGGGTAACAATTCGAGTAACTTCCCGACGAAGAAGTCCTTTCGTTGTTTTAGGATCATCAATCTGTTCACAGATCGCTACATGCTCGCCAGCTGAAACAAGTTTAGCAAGCTGAGGATCGAGCTGATGATGGGGGAAACCGGCCATCGGAATAGCATTTGGACCTTTTTCTCTACTGGTAAGGGTGAGGTCCAACAGCGTAGCCGCTCGTTTGGCATCTTCTCCAAAAAGTTCATAAAAGTCCCCCATCCGGAACAGTACGAGTGCTCCGGGACAACGGGCCTTTGCCGCCTCGAATTGTTGCATCATGGGGGAAGCCATGTAGGGAATGTACCAGCCTTTGACCGAACAGCGAGAAGGACGTAAAACCTAGGGAGAGCGGCGACCGATGAGGGGCCCCTGCGATGGAGGCCTGTGAACCTGGTCAGGGCTTAACCGCAGCAGCCATAAGCAGTCATCTCTTTGTGCGGTGGGCCTCTCATCGGCGGTCGCTCTCTTTTGAAGATTACCTTCTGTTGGAAGGGTTATGGAACCCTCGTAAAACCTGTTTTTTCATTTTTTAAACGAAACCAGTGATTGAAATGGTTGAACCGGCTGCCTACCAGGTTGTTGCTCGCCGGTACCGGCCACAAAAATTCGGTGATCTTGTTGGCCAAGAACATGTCGCTCGTGGGCTTGTCGGAGCAATTGACTCGGGACGTGTTGGCCACGCCTATTTATTCACTGGTGCTCGCGGAGTCGGCAAAACGAGCGCCGCACGCATCTACGCGAAAGCACTCGAGTGCACAAACCGTGAACACGGCGAACCATGCAACACATGTGATCGCTGTCAAGCAATAGCCGCGGGTCAAGATGTTGATGTGATTGAGATTGATGCAGCAAGCAATCGTGGTATCGATGAAATTCGTCAACTTCGCCAAAACGTTGCAGTGCGACCTGCGAATGGCAATCATAAAACGTATATCATCGATGAAGTACACATGCTTACTCGGGAAGCATTCAACGCTCTATTAAAAACACTCGAAGAACCACCTTCACATGTTAAGTTCGTTCTCTGCACCACTGAGCCAGAAAAATTGCCTATTACAATTTTATCCCGGTGTCAGCGATTTGACTTTCAGTCTGTAGACACAGCTGCCATAGCGAAACGTCTCGCCCAAATAGTTGAAAGTGAGGGCATACAAGTTACGCCCGCTGCCCTTGATCTGATTGCGCGACGCGCGTCAGGTAGCATGCGAGACAGCCAATCACTCCT
>PKCL01000458.1 GCA_002862165.1 Planctomycetaceae bacterium | reverse complement strand
AGGGTAGAAAAAGTAGCCGCCATAGTCTTCGGTCTCCGCTGTGCATGCATATGTCTTACGAAGTATACATTGCGAAAACGTGAAAGGCGTACCGTTGTTCTGGCTAAGGTTTTCTGGCTAAGATTGTTCGGGCTAAATAAGAGCGTACTGATGGTTTTATGCTTCCGCCCGCTGGTCTGCCATCCACTGTGTGCCGGCCTCCTCAGTCTGCCGCTGGCACTGGATACACATTGTTGCGTAGGGAAGGGCCTGAAGGCGAGCTAAAGGTATTTTTCCGTTACAGATTTCGCACGAACCATAGGTGCCAGAAGACATTCGCTCGAGAGCATTTTCGATAGATCCAAGCTCACGGGCTTCAACTTCCGCGAGTTGAGAACTGATTTCATCCTGTGCAGTATCTACAGCAGCATCAATGACATCTCCGGGTGACTCGTCCCGTAATTCCTTCAGCAACGTAAGGTCGCCATTTAATGCACTGCGGAGGGCATCTCGTCGGCGAACGAGGATCGCTCGGAGGCTTAAAAGTGCATCTTTTCGTGCCATAGTATGTTTCCTCCTCTTTGGTGTCATGTGCTAGTGCAGCCAGATCGGCAAAGGCACCGCTTCCATAATACGGAGCCATACCGATTTATGTTCTAGAAAAATTTAAAAAAAGCGGTTTGTCTACGTAGACCACCTCTTTTAAAGCTTCATGGCATTACAACTTTTGAATTATTTCGGAGATCGACATTTCGTTTTATCCACTGTGAAACAAAAAAAACGTGTGTTACGAATCAACTACCTTTCCCATTTCACCGTGGAGTGTGAGGACTACTTTGCGTGATCCGCCATGGCTTCGATGTTCACACAAATAGACACCTTGCCAGGTGCCGAGGCATAGCTTCCCAGACTGTACTGGAATGGTAAGAGAGCATCCCAGCATGGCGGTCTTTATATGAGCCGGCATGTCGTCGGGCCCTTCACAGGTGTGACGATACGGTAGGTTCTCAGGAGCTATCGTTCTGAAAGCCATTTCGAGATCAACCGGGACATCCGGGTCTGCATTCTCATTGATGGATAGGCTTGCAGACGTGTGCTGGATAAAAAGATTCAGTAGCCCAATGTGTGGTTTCCCCATCTCAATAAGTTCCTGCTCAAGTTCATGAGTGATGAGATGAAAGCCACGACTGCGAGGTGCGAGGTTTACTGTGCGCTGTTGCCATGTCATGTGTTACACCTCGAAAGAATGAGAGAAGATCAAGTGACGTGAGGCCAACGCATGTCTTGAATCACTGTTTTTTAAATTCGTCGTGACCAAAGCACCAGATGACACCATCATCACTTGCAAGAACGACTCGATCACGAACAACAGCGGGTGATCCAGAGAAACCGCCACCCGCGCTAAACTCCCAGCAGCCTGATCCGTCATGATTCTGAAGTATTTTTATCTCGCCCGCTGTGTCGGCAACGATAATGCCCTCAATGGATTCCTGTGTCGAACTCTTTTCGCCACGTACGCGTACTGCCACTGGTGATGCGTCAACACGACCGCGCATAGGTTGTCTCCAGCAAAGACTCCCATCTGCTCTGTTGAACGCTTCCACTGCACGACCACGTGAGCCAACAAAGACGACGTCTCCAAACGTGGTAGCGCTTGAGCGATATGCTGGTTTTTGAGAATCTCCCCCGGTTTGCCACCGAACTTTCTCCTCCAAAAAATTGACAGCAAAAAAATGGCCACCCTCAGTGCCAAAAAAAACATCTGAGCCATCAATTGAAGGAGTTGTCCCAGTTGGGCCTCCAAGAGGGATTTCGGCGACGGTTTCTCCGTTCACTACATTGAGAATATGAAGCGTACTGTCGCAGCCTGCAAGGAACACTCGTTTGCTATCCGTGGAGTCGTCAACGGTGGGTGAACAACGAATCTGATCCGCGATCTCATGCTTCCAGAGAATTTCCCCGTCAGTCATTCGAAGGCAAATGAGGGTCGCGTCTTGTGAGCCAATCAGTACGGTAGGAATCTTGGACACATTAAGAATCGTTGGCCCTCCAGATATTTCTCCCTCCATTGAAAGATTCCAGACAACTTTTCCGTTGTCTGAATTCATGCATCGGATGACACCGAGATCATCACCGACAACGACAAATGGATAGTTGGCTTTGGTCGAGACTGCAGCAGCTGACGGAAACCCTGAGTCAGGTGAATCATACTGCCAGAGTGTTTTGCCGTCATTGAGTGACAATGCCATGAAGTGACCATCGAGGTCACCAAGATAAATCGTGTTTGAATTTATCACTGGTGTTGCTGTGAAGGCACCCCCTTCGAATCGTCTGTGCCATTGTTCCTTGAGTGGAAGTTGAAGAACGACTGAGGATCTGCCTGAGCCGGTTGGTGTGCCCCGAAACATGGGCCATGCTTCAGGGCCTGCAGCATCTTCAGCGCTGGAAAGTGATGCCGTCATAAGAACGAAGAGTATTACGTGTAGTGTCCGAGAAAGATTATTCATGGTGCAGGGTCTTCGTCTTTGGAGGACATGCATTTTAAGCTGATGCACGTTGGTAAAAGTCAACAAAATCCACTGGCAAACAGGGGCGAGGGTTGAAACTGCTCGTCCATTGGGCTGAGGCCTCCTTCGCAAGATGTTCGAATTCACTCATTGCTGGCTGGGTTCCGATGGCGTCACCAAGCGATCGGGAAAGACCCGCCTGGCCAAGTATGTCATGTATCCAGTTGGCGAGGGCAGCGTCGGGTGTCTTCGTGTTTAGGCCTGCGATGGCTGCGAGTTCTGCATACTGCTTCCGAGCGACTGGTCCATTAAATCGTATGATGTGTGGGAGCATCAGCCCCACGGCTTGACCATGTGCGATCTTGTATTTTGCCGTAAGCGGATTTGCTGCACCGTGAGCCGCCCCGAGCATTGCGTTTTCAATTGCGAGTCCGGCCCATGCTGCTCCAAGTTGAACGGCTGCTCTGGCATGAATATCTGTTGGTTCAATGAACACTTTGGGCAAATTCTGGGTCAGTAACTTCCACGCCTCTCGAGAAAAAACCTGTGATACTCTTGTGGCTTCGGTGCTTACGTGACTTTCAAGTGCATGTGAAAGTGCATCAATGCCTGTGAGCGCGGTAACACGAGCCGGTTGGGTGACTGTTAAGCATGGGTCTAAAATTGCCACACGGAAAGCTGCATTTGGGTCGCCGCAGGCGAACTTCTCACCAGTTTGAGCATCGCTGATGAGGGCAAATGATTGCGTCTCACTACCGGTACCAGCCGTTGTTGGGCAGCCGATTGACGGAAGAAGCGGACGGCCCGTCGTGCCTCGTCCCTGATAGTCTTTCATTTTTCCGCCACAGCAGAGAAGAAAGTTAATACCTTTCGCACAGTCCATGGAACTTCCACCACCAAGCCCGATGATAATATCTGGACGAAATGACTCAGCAAATACAGTTCCGGCATCAACCTGAGACGTTGTAGGATTTTCAGTGAATTGACTGAAAATAGTTGTTTCAATTCCGGCTGCTTCGAGAGAAGCGACACCTGTAGATGTATGACCCGCAGCAAGAATACCTTTGTCGCTTACAACAAGGGCACGTTTGCTGCTCAACTCTTGAGCGGTAGCACCTAATTGCGAGATGCTTCCTTCGCCGATGAGAAGACGCGTGTTCGCACGGAATGAAAGCAACGACTTCTGCGCAGCCGGTTCTTTCGACTCTTGTGTCATGGATCTATGTGCCTGATTGAGCCGGGACGGCGGTTGCGGTTGATACAACCGCTGATGTTTCAGTCATTTGAAGGGCTCTCGAGCGATAGAGGAAGTCGATGATATTACCTTCATGAGGCTGTAACCAATCCAGCTTGATGGTAGGCAGAGGTCCGATATTGAGACGATCAATGTGGGAAGCATCGATTAATTCACGCTGAAAATGCGGGTCGTTGGAAAT
Organism: Planctomycetaceae bacterium; assembly: GCA_002862165.1. Lineage (GTDB taxonomy): Bacteria > Planctomycetota > Planctomycetia > Pirellulales > UBA1268 > UBA1268. The sequence continues at coordinate 3,747 of PKCL01000458.1, read as the reverse complement.
GGCTGTCGCAACGAGAGTTGGGCCAATTCGATCCAACATTTTTTCTTGGGGACATTTTACCACGTTACAAAACGGAAACATGTATTCGGCACGTGCAATTTCAGGGTCAGGCGAGTCACATTCGACAATTGTTGGTCGAAGCCATCCACACCGTTCGCCTTCGACGAATCGCGAGCCGTACGGCGCAGTTGCGTGACGTACACCAGGTTTATCAAGGAGACCATCAATCTGCTCCCAGATGGCTTTGGCAGCACCGGGAACTGTGAAAGCCGCCAGCGTTGCTTCGGGATCATCGGGTGCACGCACTTCCTCCACGCCTAATTTTTCAGCGAGTGCATCAGCAATCTCGTGGGTGTGACGACTCGCGTAGATTGCTGAGCAATTGATGCAACCACGACCACTGTTTGCTGCGATGCTGTCGGCCATGATGTCAATGTAATCAGCCCAATTATCAACACAGTCGTCTCCCAATAAGAATTTTGAGAATCCTGGGCCATGAACCTGAACGGCTGGGTTACCACGATATTGCTCGACAGTTTTTGCTGACCCAAAAATCATACTGCGGCCGCAACTGGCAAGTATTGCTGCACCTACATCCGTAGCGCCGGGATACAGTCCGATAGCCTCCTCTGGAATCCCCGCTTCAATCATCGCTGCAGCCATTCGGTACGGAGTCCACGGTTCTTGACCACCAGGCTTAAGCAACAAACCGATGCCAAGTGCGACGACTGGGAGCCAGAGCGTATGGACACCGGGAGAATTACTTGGAAGGACAAGCCCAAGAACAGGAGACTGGGCTTGGTAGCTTACGACAACATCTCGGTGCTCTGTTCCGTATCCTCGCCAAAAAACCTCTGGTGGGAGGCCGCGTGAAAGTGCATCGAGCATTCGATCCATATTCGACAGCACAAACAAATTCTTTTTCATGTTTGCCAGGCATAGGTTTTCTGGAAGACCTGTTGTGGCTGATTGCTGTCGAGCAAAGTCATCCGGAGATTGCTTTACACCACCAACGTCTACAGTTCCTAAGGCATAGAGATTTCCAGCTGTTTGAAGCCGTTCAACAATCTCCTCTGGATCAATTTTGAGAATTGCTTTCCGGGCATTTCCAGCTTTCCGAAGGTCACGGTTTACTATTGCGCCGCCAACTTGACTTACTTCAGCAACTGGTTCACCGGTCATGAAGTGAACTAATTTATTTCGTTCGAGTGACTCGTATGGTTTGCCGAAACGGAATGCGGTGAGATGCATATTGTTTTCTCCTACCAGAGATAGGTCCTGAGAAATTAAATCTTATATGACAAGAAAAAGTGTTTGTGTTGATTGAGTGGCACCAACAATGAATTCGTCAAGATCCCTGTGGTATCTAATAGACTCCAACAGTTGTAGCAGTGGCTAATTTGCTGAAAGGCCGTACACCACTAATTCCATCCCAAGGGTATTTTGCGTAAGGAAGTTCACGCTCTCCCTCGTCGCGTTCAAGGAAACCAGGGACAAAGGTTTCTTTCGTGAGTGTCGTCAGTTTGACCCGACCTGTTCCCCCGTATGGCACAACAGAATTCGTGTCGTCGAAGTCGACCACTTCGATCACTGCACGCGGCTGTGGCGAGTAGTATGCGATTGTATACCCATCTTCTGGAACAACGGGACGGGAGGCGGCAAGTCCCATTAACGTATTGCCATACGTCGGAGTCATGAATGCACCGTCGAGAAGTTCTTCAACTGCAAAACGAGTCCACTGAGGAGTGAATTCAGTTCCACCTGAGAAAATCCCTGTGATGCCTGCTTCTCGAATTGTTGTTCCTTTTTTCTCAAGCGCAATGGCCAATGATTCAAGTAACTTCGGTGTTGTAAACATGCAGCGAATGTCATGGCCGGATTCAAGGACGGTAATAGCTTGATCAATACAGTGATCTTTGTAGGCCTCTAAGTGTTCCATCCAGCCTTTTTGTATTAATTTGATTACCCATCGTGGGTCGAGATCGATACAAAAGCAGATGCCACCGCGATGTTGAGCAAGATGTTCAATTGATAGTCTGAGCCGTCTTGGGCCTGAAGGTCCTAGCATCAACCAATTTGCACCCTTAGGAAAATATTCCTCGGGGAGCGTTTCGCTGAACTCTTCATAGTCAGTTCGAAAGTCCCGCAGGTTCACTCGTGATTTTGGCGTTCCTGTCGTTCCACCAGTTTCGAAGACATATGCCGGTTGTCCAGCGAATCCCTTAGGGATCCAGCGAGTAACCGGGCCCCCTCTGAGCCATTCGTCCTCGAAAGCCGGAAACTTCTTCAAGTCATCAAAGCATTTCACTTCTTGAAGAGGATCAAATGACAGTGTTTTTGCGTATTCGAGCCAGAATGGTGAGCCGGTTGAGGGGTGAAAATGCCAGGCAATGATTTCAGCTGTGTGTGCATCAAGTTTCTCTTTGCCTCGCGCAATACTTTGCTCATCAGCAACATCAAAGACAGGTGTTTTCTCAGTCGTATCTGCAGGCATAGTTGTAGCTCTTTCGGATATACAGTAACCGTTTCGGAAACGTTTCTACTGGTGGGGAAATGAGTTGGATTGCGAAGGGGCGGGTGACCGTGATCCGTCTTTGTTGTAGTCGTTTGATCACACTATGGCGACCTGGCTAAGCAGCCGGAAGTCTAGTTCTGGTTTTCGTCATCTGGCATTGCGAGTTGACTCAGGAGTTGCATGACGCCATTAAAGTGGGCCAATCGTGGTCCGTAGCGATCGATAAATTCTCCTAGTGCATATTCACTGTCGGTAAAGTCATCAGCGCTTTCAGCTGCCTCTTCGGCAAGAGTTGTCAGGAAGTCAGTGTGAACGTGGGATAATCCTTTCGCGGCTTTCCGGCACGCTTGTGCAACGTAGGGATTGTTCTCCCGCCACGCCTGCAACTCAGCTGCTCGCTGCCGCTGCTGGAAAGAGACATGCTTCAATACTTCACCAAGAAGTTCACAGGATTTCTTCTGGACAAGGAGCATCTCTTTCAAAAGGGTCGCCACTTCTGGCTGTGAGTTGGCAACTTTTTGTTGTGGGATGGTTGCATCTGGAGAATCTTTGGTTGACGTTATGTCAATTTGCGTGCAGTGTGAGGGCAGGTCAGGCATTTCAAGGGTCTCGGGGCGGCAGTGAAAACACGGTCTTGATTGGGTTGTGAGAGAAGGTCTCACTCAGTTTGATCGTATCCATTCTTGTCATGTGGGCCAAATGGCGAGGTCCGTAATGCCGTTGTAACCCCTACAAACTGCTCCACTTAGCGCAATCGAAGGTTTTCCAACACCAGACATTCAAGACTCTTCCGTGTTCTCCCGATGGAGTGTGGCGGCGGGAGAAAAAATGACAAAACCGTCGGAGGTAGCTTGTGGCATTCGTTACAAGCTACCAGTCACGTTCCTTTGGAGTTCGCCGATGGTCTCGAGTGTGGTCTCGTCGCACGATATGACGTTTGGTTTTTTGACAGTCTGCGACACTTCGAGTGCTGGCATGTTTGGGGGATACTTGCTGGTTGATATCTCAGGTCGACCACTTGAGTTTCACTGTACGGCTCCATTACGGGTGACACGAGCACAGGAGATTTTGTACGGAGCAACGCTACAGCGTCATTTGCATGGCGAGCAAATCGGAGGCCCTCTTTTAAAAGCAACGCAGTTGTCGCCGGTGGCTGTGCTTACAGACCGAGAGTCATTACTGCATTCGCGTTCTCATGGTGAAAGTCCAGTCGTTGCGATTCAGGAAATGCA
>PKCL01000411.1 GCA_002862165.1 Planctomycetaceae bacterium | reverse complement strand
GCCAAATCCCCATGTCCATCCGGTTGAAGCGTGTGACTGCGATCCCGGCGGAAATTCACCTTGTACATTCTCATAATTTAGAATCGAGATGCCCAATTGCTTGAGGTTATTGCTGCAACTCGTTCGCCTCGCCGCCTCTCTTGCTTGCTGAACAGCGGGAAGCAACAGCCCCACCAGCACCCCGATGATTGCGATGACGACAAGCAACTCAATTAATGTAAAGGCCCGGAAAGAATAAGATTTATACATCCTTAGACTCCAATGAGAATTTCACTTGAAGGTTATTCGACAACCCAAAGAGGCCCCTTCCTCTGATTGAGTATACCCTCCATATTAATTGATTTGGCGTACAGATGCAATTTGTTCGTTGGCCTTCTTTTTCACCTTTGGTTTCTGCAATATCCACACCTACCAGATTCACTGGTTCGATTTAGATAGTGGGCTGGGCGAGACACACAACTCCCAAACGACAGCCGAATTGTCAAAGAACATCAAACAATCAAATCAAAGTTGATTGGTAATTAGTATTTACTTTCATCCCGACATTAATGGGTAAGAGTGATTGATCTGATAACAAACCCTTCTCCTTCACCCTCGTACATAGATTCCGTTTACTAATAATTTTTTTAAGTACATCCTTCACAATATTTCTTTGGCTGAAGGGCGTGTAAATTTCATCGTGGACAGTGAAGAACGGAGACTTACTTTTAGTTCTCAACGTTCTGACCAGACCGCCAAACATGATCTGTGTTTCGTGCCATTGGAGGAACTTTGTCATCTCCAAGTGTGAATCTTCCTTGATTTTCAGGACTGTATCCGCATACCTTGGAAAAGACACTTGAAAGGTTTTGAACAGTTCCATCTGAACCATGTACTGATTCTTCTTGTTCAGCATCGCTAGAAAATCCGTCTTCACTTCATCCCTTTTTTTATATTCTGAACATCGTTCCAACATAAAAAGGTAGATGTCTTCGTTCTTGCAAATTGAAGAATATTTTTCATATTCATATTCAGGTATTTTGATTATTTGTTGGAGTGTTAGTAATGAAGGTTGGAAGTTCACGAAATCAAACCCATTAATATTTTCACCTTCACACATAATGTATTTTCTAAATCTCTTATTCAGTTGAGTGAGTGGCGAATGATAACGCCCATACTCATCAACACTACTCCACCAACACCTTGCGGACATCAACGCGATCAGTTGTCGCTGTCTATCGGGCCACGATGACAACTCGCACAGTGCGTCCAACTCGTCCACCTTCTCCTCTGGCAACGTGAACGAATCAAGGAAGCTCTCCGCTGCCACATACTCACCATTCAGATCACCGCCATTGCCACCCACAACACAAGTGAATTTTCTCTTACAAAGTCTTTGTTTGACGCTGTACAGCTTGAGAGGTTCGCTCCACCAGTTGGATTGTATTTGGAATGAATGAGTGAACTTATTTCCAGCAAAATTTGAGTAGTGAGAGTTTCTATTCAACCAACCATCACGCTCCAACTTTTTCAACGTGTCGTTGTAGTCAGAGGCGATAGCCTTTAACTGATCGGAACTGAAATAAATCCAACTACCTAATAATGATTTTGGATTCGTTGGTTTCATCTTTGCGACTCGTTCACAGTATCGCCCTTCCTCTTTTGCCCTTCTAGCACAGGCCGCTTTGAAGTCCGCACAATTCTGGATGTTGTCGCAGACAATACGCGAAACAATTTTCAAAGCGTGTTTGTCACTTCGATACGCAGACTCCGCGAATGCCTTTGGTACTAGAACAAGCACTAGTCGCCACCTTCCAAGTCATCGAACTCATTCATCACAATCCAATCTTCACAGTCCTGTTGTGTTGGAGCTTGCAACCAGTTGCGAAGCATCCACGCCAAGCCTAGAAGTAAAATCAATTCAATCATGCTGCTTCTCCCTCCAAGTCGATCCATCGTGGATCGTTCCAAATTTGTTCAAAGTCCGACTCTTCCACAGCGTCATAGTGCAAGTCAGCAACTTCCTCACTGTGTCCAACGATCTGTGACTCAAGGAATCTGCCGTTGTCCATTCTTCTAACTTCGCGTGAGCGACTCGCTCTCAACGCTTTGAGGAAACCTTCCCAGCATCCGGGAACAACTCGTTCCACTCTTCGCTTGAACCAGTCGTATTGAGCCGATGGTGTTGATTCATTCAGCCAAGGAAAGATTGGCCCAACCGCTTGACCTTCGTTGGCAATGACCTCTTCTCTCCAAGTCATCAACAGCTTCCACATACCAAGCGGCACAGGCTGATAGCCTGATTTGTCTTTGTGCTTGACGTTCCAGCGATTGATCATCTTTCTCTTGAGGTCTACATCTTCCCAGTGATCGCCAACGTGACCTTCCTCTGGATAGAATCGTGGATCGTTCTGTCTTGCAGACATGATCCTGTAGTAAGCCAATAATGTTTTTTGCTGTAGTTCCTCTGGTATGAATGCCTCTCGCAGAACTTTGCGGAATACTTCATCATTCACTGGTGGAACTGGTTTTGGACGTTCCCATTTCTCGATCTTGAAACGATACTTGTCGATTGGGTTCTCTGTGATGTCCTTGTTTTCCAACAGGTCGCGGAACAGTTGACGTAGGTTCTTGGAATCCTTCTGTAGAGTGATCGGTGAAAACCTTTCACCCCATCGGTTCTCATGATTACGAAGACTCCTGAACACATCCTTCACAAGTTTTAGTGTGATCTGTGAACATGGCGTTGTAGGGTTCAAATAGAGGAAGATTCGTTGTGCTGTGTTCTTCCAATTCTTGATCGTCCTAGAAGCATTACCATCACGCTCCTTCTGTTTGATGAACTCCTTGAATGCTTCCTCGATGGTGTAATCAGTAACGGCAATGAACCAACCTTCATCAGCCATTTCTTGAATCAGTTGAGGATTTGTTCTGCGTAGTTTTCTTACAGCCTCAAGACTCTTGTCGGAAAGTTTGCTTCCACTCTTCACGGCACGTTCCATCTCGCGGACAAGGTTTCTCAACCACTGATAGTCCTTCTGGAGTTCAGGTGTTAATGGAATGTTCTTGACGGGCAATTTCTTGCCGTTCTTTCTCATTTCCATTCGCAGAATATTGCGTCCTTTTGGTTGATAAACACTAGCCATTATACTCACCTATGTTGTAGCAATGCTGAATAGTGTGATCAGATAAAAAAATATAGTCATTCATCCACTTACCTATTTCCTTTTTGGAATATAGGTTCTTTCGCTTGCCAAACTTCTTTGGCTTTGGAAAGTCGTTGTGTTCCTTGTGTCGTTTCAATGTTCCTTCTCCCATGTCGCAGTAGGCGTAAACCTGATACGTCAGCAACCAAGTGACACCATCCAATCCACCTTCTTCAGCAACTCGTTTCTTTGCGTCAGCCTTCCTCATGACTTCACCCCGTGAACACGTTCAGTCCGTGTCTTAAATTCTGGGGCGAGATGTTTTTTCCATCTCTTCACGTTGAAGGATGATTTCGCTCCGGCTCCTTTGGACTCATAACAATCGTCAGAGTACAGGCACATTCCAACAGTCTTCATCTTGCCTGATTTCATCTTTATTTTCTTTGATGTATCGAACCATCGAACCTGTGTTATGTGAACACCTCTCACCTTCAAATCATCTCTTATGTCTGTCTTTCCTTGTTTCCTTGGCTCATCAAGCCAATCGTTGATTTCGTCCAAGGTGACACGCTCAACGCCTCGCTTGTAAAAGTCACAAACCATTGAGTATGTCAGTTCAAGTTTGTCCTCTCCTGTTAGGCGTAGTTTCATTGCCTGTCCACTCACTGAACGTGGCTTTCTCACTGGCCCTAACATCTCTCTGAATTTTGTAACACGTTTCTTGATCGCTGACTCTGACGCTAGCGGTTCACCATGTTTCTTGACACTCGCGGTGAGTAACGAATCAATCTGATCCTGAATGACTCGGTATCGTTCAATGATTGCCCAGTTGTCATGTTCTATTTGGGCGATTGACTGACACAGCTTGTCCAGCTCTTCCAACGTATTGTCTTGTATTTTGGTTCTACTCATGTTCGTCTATAAAAGGTCAGGGTGTCCAAGTAATGTCATCGTCATTCCATGAGTCATACTTTAGCTGTGGGGAATACAATCTTACAACATTGCTGATTAGAAGTCAAGGGGCGAATAAATATTTTTTGAGTGGACATATGGTTTGCCACACAAGATTTTGTCTGCCAGAGTGACAGTTTTTAGGTTTTGCCACACATATGCCACACAAACGTGTGGCAAAGTGCGTTTCAACCGTACTACAGGCAAAACCAAGTACCCCCGGCAGGATTCGAACCTGCGACTCCCGCTTTAGGAAAGCGGTGCTCTATCCCCTGAGCTACGAGGGCGTTTGATGTGTATCACTAAAAAACCGAAACGAATGACTGCATCACTCTTTTGATTCTTTCAGCTGCGATCGTACACGATCATATTCCGGGTTGACGCACTTGTCTCCCCAACGCTTTAAAGCTGCCAGTAAACCAGCATCGCTTTCGGTCGTCTGCCCCTGATCACCAGTGTCTTCAATCCAGTTGTTCAGGAATTGTTGATGCTGCTTCAGATCTTTCTGGAACGCTGGATCGTCTGCAAGATTATGAATTTCATGAGGATCGTTTTCCAAATCATACAGCTCTTCAGACGGCTTTTCTGGACCAAAGAAAATGAGTTGTGTCTCATTCATCTCATTGTTGGCCATCATCTCTCGAAATCGTATTGAAACAGGCCACGGATCTTTATAACTCGGCTGCATAAAAGGACGGTCTGTCAGATAATTCCGAAGATACTTAAATCGTGGCGTGACAATGGCTCGTATTTTTTCAATGCTGTAATCACATCGATCACGTGCAGCCACAAGATACTCTCGTGGTGCGTAATCTTTTGCCAAGAAATCTCGTCCTTCCATAAAAGAAGGAATAGAGATCCCAGCAGCTGCAAGGCTTGCCGGCGCGATATCAATACCGCTGACAAGATCATCACGTACCTGACCCGGTTTAATACCAGGGCCGGCTACAAGCAGCGGCATGCGAATGCCACCTTCGTATAAAAATTGTTTGTGACGATGAAGTTTGTAGCCATGGTCACTGAAGCAGAAAATGTATGTCGAATCGGTAAGCCCATCCTTTTCAAGCTGGTCAAGCAGGTCGCCAATCTCCTGATCAGTCTTGAGAAGACAATCATAGTGATGTGCGATTTCTTCACGTACTTCAGGAATGTCTGGATAGTACGGCGGGACAGGTACTGTTGCAGGATCAATGACTGCCTTTGCCCGCTTGCCAAGCTTTCCGCCTTTTAGCTGAACCTGTCCGAAAAACGGTTGGCCAGATTTACGATTGCGCCACAGATCCTTTTTACTGTTCGGGCTGTAGAAATTGTCTGCACTCCATTTGAAGTTGTAGTCATCTTTGCCAGATTGATTAAACGTAAAGTATCCGGCTTTCTTCATTAAAACTGGAAGAGGCTCAACGCCCGTGGGTAACCGAATGTCATCAAAACCAATGCCCATTGTCTGACCCCGAAAATCTGGTCGGCCGCTACGATGATTGTGAATGCCAAAGCTCGTCTGCATTGCACCAACAATCGTGGCAGAACGAGTGGCTGAGCACACACCAGCCGGTGTATAGAAGCGATCAAAGCGAATGCCACGTGCAGCAAGGCGATCAAAATTCGGTGTTTCAATGAGTGTCTCGCCATAACAACTAAGCCAACCACTTATGTCTTCGAGATAAATCCAAAGAACATTTGGACGGCTCTCGGCATAGGCACACGCGCAGTGCAGACTGAGTACAGTCGCTAAAAAATACTTGATCATCAGGAAGACCCCTCTTTTGAAAAGAACACCATCATTTCAGACTGCATGATGATCAGATGTTTCCGTTCTGCCAAGTGTTACAAAAACATCTCGAAAAAAATGAACAATTATCATGTCATTGTCGAGTGCACCTGTAAATAGAAAGCAGTCTATTGTGAGTTTGTAGCACCGTGAGGCAAGTAGATGTCAGAGGCTTTTACCGTTTCGCACCGACTGTTTGCTGAGAATGCAGATAGCTCATCAAGACAGATAGCTTAAAAAGACAGAGACAAACCTGTGCCAATGACTCATCATGATCGCACCACCTCCAATCGAGGCCAGCGATCAATAGCAGCTAGCCAACTACGAACTGACAAGGTGACTATACAAAGGCAGTGAAGCCTATGAGATGTTGCAGCGGGGCGATTTAGTGCAGTTTATCGTACTACGCATAAGACAGCCCACCGCCAGGGAATCATGAAACCTAAGAACGGGCTGGGTTTCCTAGGGATATTAGGACAGCAAAAGTGATTGGTTGTGGACGTCCTGATTTGGCCCATAGACGCACACATTCACCCACCAGAAAGAACTTTCGAGGTGGGCCATTAGTGCCGCTGTAATCCGTACAGCGCATGAAAGAAAATGAAGAGTTTGCCGCACTTAACACAAGGTTTAGATTGGTCTTAACGTAAAAACCAGTAATTCTGTTTAGATAAAATAACTCGCTTCAAAATCCTAGATTCTGAATGCCCATTTATTGAGTTCTTTGGGATAACAATTTATCATTATATTATTCCTAAATCATTCAGGGTGAATCATGATTGAAATAAAAAAGAACAATTTGCTACGGGTAGTAATTGGGGGCATGGCGTGCTTGTGTGTGTCAGCATGTTGGTTCGCTATGAATATTCCAGACGAACAAAAAGTAAATGCAGACTCAGAAAATTCTAGACAATTTTATTATTCAACTCTTAGTGAAATCACTGGTGAGGAAACTGAATGTGTAGCATGGGAGGTTCCTGGAAGTATTGGAACGGCTTACATTTGCGTGTCCAAAGTCGTGGTTGATGGCAAGCAGTACCCATTTTTTGGTTTTCAAACAGGTGAATTCAGTGCCATACCAGAGAATTCGGAAAGAGAATTAATGAAGAAAGATCAGTGCGCAGTGTTGCTACGGACTGAATCTATGCCAGATGGCAAATTTTTTGAGGCCGTCGGTAAAGCAAAAGGTTGGCAAGGTGACTGGATCACAAATAACCTGGCGGCAACGCAGATCGTTGAATTACTACAGTCAGAGAGGCTTATCGTAAAACAGCCAAGGCAGGCGAATAAAACCTTTATATTTGACTTGTCAGTGCCAAGTGCAAAAGGCTTCGCTAATGTTGTTTCTGACTTTCTTGCAGTTCGCTGAGTGGTATTGGTAGACAGTTGTTTGCGGTTGCGATCGCCTAACAGAGGTGTGGTGAGGGCATGGTTGCCACGTCACTGAGTGTTTAGAAAAACCTAACACGGGGTCGCGGTTTTCTTTCGTTGGCATTTTTGCTGATAAGTGATTGCAACGATAGAGTTACCCCTACCGAACAAAGGCCTATGATTTTGCAAACACTATATTTTACAGTAGTTGGCGTTTCTTTTGGTTTTGCTTAACGGCGAATGCGATGTCATTAGGCAAGTAGGTCTTGAATGATCTTTGCGTGTTCAACACCCGTCAGTTTCTGATCCAGACCGAGATGACGATATGTTAATCGCTCATGGTCGAATCCAAGCAGGTGAAGCACCGTGGCATGGAAATCTCGAATGTGCACAGGATCTTTAACGATGTTGTATGAGAAGTCATCTGTTTCACCATAGATTTGTCCAGGCTTGGCACCACCACCACACATCCACATTGTGAAGCAACGTGGATGATG
>PKCL01000378.1 GCA_002862165.1 Planctomycetaceae bacterium | reverse complement strand
GGATTTTAATTGTTTCTGCAGTCTGTACACCACCGACGACCATAACGGCTGCCCCAAGAACACCTGCTGTGTCGCATGTTGGCAGGCTTCCAGGAGCCGGAGGTTCTGGGATAAGACATCGTAAGCAAGCGGTTGTACCAGGAATAACTGTCATGACTCTTCCTTCTGCACCGATCACACCGCCATAGACCCAGGGAATGTTTTCTCGGCATGAAAAGTCATTTACGAGGAAACGAGTCTCAAAATTATCGGTGCCATCAATAATGACATCGACAGAGGAAAGCAAATCAGAAATGTTGTGAGCAGATAAATCACGTACGTGAGGAATCACGTGTACGTTGCTGTCGATTTCCTTCAGTCGTTTCTCTGCAATGATTGCTTTAGGAAAACCGTCACAGACATCTTTTTCAGTAAATAAGAATTGTCTAGGCAAGTTACTCCACTCAGGTACGTCTCTGTCAATGATCGTAAGCCTGCCGATTCCCGCTCGCGTGAGTGACATCGCTGTCGTACTTCCGAGAGCCCCACATCCAACGATTGCAGCATGTGCTTTTGAAAGTTTTTGTTGACCTATCGCACCGAAACGATGGTAGCGAATCTGGCGAACGAAACGCATCTCATCAAATCCTGTTTCATTGTGCATGTGGCTGTCTTGTTTCAAATTCATAATTGAAGTTGCTTAATTGCCGACTAAAAATCCCGCCCAGTCCCACGTAGACGGTGGGCTTCCGGAAGAATTTCTCCAATTAGCAAGTGCTGCTTGAAGGCGATCACATTCTTGACGCTGTGACGCGAATTCTTTATTCCAGGCAATGATTGGATAGGAGGGAGGTTTCTTCCACGATGCTTCTGGTTCAGAGTTAGTAAGTTGAACAATTGCAACGTCAATGCCACTTGGTATTTCCGGTGATGCACTTTCACCGGAGACCTCTATAGCGAAAAGCATGGTGCCCTTAAAAAGAGTGAAATTTTCCAATTCTGGCAGTAATGAAGGTGGTATCACCGTTATGAATACAGAGGGGTGATTTGCAAGCGTGCAGAGAATGTTTGGCATGGCACTGGAACATGTTTCTGTTTGAATGCGAATGATTGTTGGCCGTCCAGTTTCATCAGATTTTTGTAAATGGCTATCTAGTTTGGGTAGCTCTCCGTGTGAGCAGGAGCCATCTGAAGATAGATCAATTATTTCTGTTGTGTTCTGTTCCTTCGCTGTAGAAATTTGTTTATCAAACGATTTGCTGTCCACCTTGCCACACGTAATGCCACGCACAACAAATCGATGACCATCAAGCCAAAGAGAGTGGTTACGAATACCAAATCGACGAAGTCCAATAGTCTGATGTAGTGAAATAACCTCACGGGCCGAAGACATGATCTTACATTTTATGGTGTAGAGCATAGGTAGGCTTGGTGTCCAAAATGCAGGCTCTGTAAGGACAACGTGCCCAACGATCTCTACAGTGTTATCAGCCACCTTGTGGGAATAGGTTTTGATGTTCTGATGAATGGGAAGTGTGCTGGCAGATGTGGATGTTGGGCCACTAAGAAATCCATCAAGCGTTAACGGTATTTCAATGCCAGTAATTTTTGGGAAAATAAACTGAAAAAATACATCAGCTCTAAAGTCACCAGACTTTCCTAGGATGCTTCTGAATCGCATCTGCTCAGAGATGCTTCTGCAACTTTCATTGTTCGGTATGTGAGCGGTCACAAAATTTCCCCTCTGCGATTTCATTGATTCTTCGTAGATCAATTTTTCCCGAACCAAGCACAGGTAGTTCTTCAATTTCAACAAAGCTTTCAACCGATGGAATCCAGAGATTTGGAAGTCCCGCATGAGAGAGTTCACTGCAGATTTTTCGGAAATCTACATCGTGTTTAAGTGAAAGAACAACAAGCCTTTCACCTTTTTTAGCGTGTGGAACTGAGGTGACTACGGCAAGAGGTTCTCCATCGGTTGCCCCCAGAATTTTATTAATAGAGTCTTCAATGATCATGTGGGGTACCATTTCCCCACCAATTTTGGAAAATCGACTTTGACGCCCTGTGATTGTGATAAAGCCATCTGTGTCGAGTTTTGCAATGTCACCAGTACGGTACCAGCCGTCACATACCACTTTTTGAGTGAGGTCTTCCCGGTCAAGGTAACCCTGCATGACATTAGGGCCCTTGATCCACAAAAGGCCTTCCTCACCTAATGCAAGTTCATGGAGGCCCTCTCTGTCTGTAATCTTGGCGGTGCACCCGAGTATCGGTTTTCCAACGGTCCCTTCTCGGGCGTCGACTGCTTTACCGGGCACATGCCTTGTAGGAGGAACATTCGCGGCTACCAAAGGAGAAAGTTCGGTTGCACCGTACGCTTCATGGGGTCTGACTCCAAATTTCTTTTCAAATGCGTCTGTGACATCGAGTGTCAGTTTTTCTGCAGCTCCAAAAACAACTTCAAGCGTCGATAGTGCATCTGGTTCAGTACCGCGAATATAGGTTCGCAGAAATGTAGGTGTCGCCATCAATACCGTAGCGTGATGATCCCTCGCAAGTTTACCGACCATCTTTGCGTCAAGAGGGTTTGTGTGGTAGACGACCGCAGGTTCAAGGGTAAGCGGCACCCATAAGGCAGTTGTGTAACCGTACGAATGAAAGAAAGGCAATACACCCAGTGCAGTGTCAGCAGGTGAAAGATGAAGTAAATCAGAGATTGCTCGTACGTTACTCCCAACATTTTCGATGCTGAGAACGACACCTTTTGGATCACCGGTTGACCCTGAAGTGAAGATAATGGTGAGAGTATCATTGGGCTGAATATTTTCTAAGCCAAGGCGACGTTCTAATCGAGTCAGTGGTATAAAATTTGCCTCTGACCAGGCCTGAATCTTTTGAATGAAATTCAGTTTTTTTCGCAACTCGGCCGCATCGATAAGAATATTGCCAACGTCAAGATTAACCCGATTTAAAAATGTCGGACTTGAAATAACATGTTGAATCCCAGCTCGCTCGATACAGGTTTCCAGTATTGATTGAGAAGACGTGTAGTTAAAATTCACAGTAACACGGCCCATGAGAGCAAGTGCAGCGTTGACTATTGCGGCACCAGCAGTGGGAGGAAGCAAAATTCCAACACGCTTCTCATCAGGGTCGAGAGTTTTTTCAAGAACAAGTCTTGCTGCTAGAATCCGAGTAAGAAGTTGCCGGCCTGTGAGTCGAGTACCAAGTGAGTCCGCCATCTTAAACCGCTGTCCAGCAGTACGCAGACTTTTCAGCAGCTGGTAGTGGAGTAGTAGGGAGTTCTCTGGTTTGCCATCAGCAGATTTTTCTGGTCGTCTAGGAGTAGTCTCACGATTCAACAGCGTAATCTCCTCAGTTGCATGTTTTCTCAAAAATCTTGTGTTTTGTTGCCTGGCCCGAAACTCTTTTTAAAGCGTTGTCGGAATTATGCGGTCCATTAGACTCAACAAAGTGTAACCCGAAGACATCATACACCTCTTAAACCAATAGCGTTGTTTACAAATGCCAAAATACAACCCGTCTGTCATAGAACCAAAATGGCAAAACTGGTGGGCTGAGCAGAAAACATTTCGTTCACCCCGTCTTCCACGTGGTGAGAAGGCATTTATTCTTGATATGTTTCCGTATCCCAGTGGAGATGGATTGCATGTTGGCCATCCAGAGGGTTACACAGCGACAGACATTGTAAGTCGTTATGAGCGAATGAGAGGCACTAGCGTTATTCATCCTATGGGGTTTGATGCCTTTGGCTTGCCAGCTGAAGAGTACGCTATTCGCACTGGTACTCCCCCACGAGAAAGCACTGCACGTAATACAGCCACCTTCCGGCGGCAACTACAAATGCTGGGGTTCAGTTATGACTGGGATCGCGAGATTTCAACAACAGATCCGGAATTTGTTCGTTGGACACAATGGATTTTTTTGGTTCTCTATGACACTTGGTTCGATTCTCATCGGCAACAGGGTCGGCCAATCTCAGAATTAAAGATACCTGATGAAATCCATGAATTGGGTGAGGTGTCCGTTGGCACCTACCGTGACTCTCATCGTCTTGCATATCAGTCGGAAGCACCAGTGAACTGGTGTCCGGAACTCGGTACAGTGCTCGCCAATGAGGAAGTTATAGGTGGAGTTAGTGAACGGGGCGGGCATCCTGTTATTCGGCTACCATTGCGGCAATGGATGTTACGAATCACAGCATACGCAGATCGTCTTGGATCAGAACTGGAGAGTCTCGATTGGCCCGAAAGTATTAAAAAGCTTCAAAGGGATTGGATCGGACGTAGTACTGGCGCTGAAGTTGATTTTTTCTTGCCTGCTCAAGATGCATCAGAAAAAGACATGAACGATGCTTTTCTGACATGGAAAATACATCGTAAAGCGAACGGGTATCCAGCACAGGTATCGGGTGACTGCCTTCGGATTTACACAACACGTCCCGATACGTTGTTCGGTGTGAGTTGTATGGTTATTGCACCAGAGCATCCATTACGAGGTCAGGTGACGCAGCCCGCTCAGGCAGATGTTGTTCATGACTACTGTGATGCAGCGAGTCGTAAAAGTGATCTTGATCGAACTGATCTATCACAAGAAAAAACAGGAGTTTTTACAGGCTCATATTGTATTCATCCGTTGACAGGTAAGTGTGTGCCTATATGGATTGCAGACTATGTACTCGCGTCCTATGGCACAGGCGCGATCATGTCAGTGCCGGCCCACGACACTAGGGACTTTGAATTCGCTGAAGCATTCGGTCTGAGAATTATTTCAGTCATCGAGCCAAATGACGGTGATGGCGTGGATGCTCAAGTTTTTACTGGTTACGGAAGGTCCATTGCTTCAGGCTCATACACGGGTATGGATAGTAAAGCGTTCATTGAAAAAGTAGCCGCAGACTTACTTAAAATAGGGATTGGGAGTCCTGCTACGAACTATAAATTACGTGATTGGCTTTTCAGCCGGCAAAGATTTTGGGGGGAGCCGTTCCCTATACTGCACGAACTTAACGAATTGGGGCAGCCGACCGGTGTCGTTCGGGCGCTTGATCCCCAAGAACTGCCAGTGCCTCTTCCTAAACTCAGCGACTACCGTCCTGGAAAAACTCCGGATCCTCCTCTTTCTCGTGCTGATGATGACTGGTTGTATGTGGAACGGGACGGTAAGAAATACCGCCGAGAAACAAATACAATGCCTCAGTGGGCGGGTTCGTGCTGGTATTACCTACGGTTTCTCGACCCTGCAAATAATGAGCAATTTATTGATCCAGAAATCGAAAAGGCCTGGATGCCTGTGGACCTTTATGTGGGTGGAGCTGAGCACGCTGTTCTTCATCTGCTCTATAGCCGCTTTTGGCATAAAGTACTCTACGATCGAGGGTTTGTCTCAACAGTGGAGCCATTTGCTCGGTTAGTAAATCAAGGGATGATTCTTGGTGAAGTGGAATTTACAGGCTATCGATCTAGTTCGGGTGGTTGGGTGTCTGCCGGCCGCCAGAGTAGTTCGGATACACCGACGAAAGTCTTCTCTGAACACGTGGAGAAGCAGGGAGAGTCCTTTGTGCTACGAGATGCACCGGAGGTGCGAGTTGACAGTCGAGCACATAAAATGTCGAAGAGTCGGGGAAATGTTGTAAACCCTGATGAGATTGTTCAGGCATTTGGTGCGGATTCTTTGCGACTCTATGAGATGTTTATGGGACCTCTTGAGGCAACAAAGCCCTGGAGTACATCTGGAGTTGGGGGGGTCCGTAGCTTTCTTGATCGCTGCTGGAGGCTCGTGGTTGATGAAGGGGCTGAAAACCTTCAGAGATCCCCACAAGTAACAGAAGGCAGGCCAACAGATGAACAGATGCGAGTGACGCATCGTATGCTGGATAAAGTTACGGCAGATATTCAATCACTATCATTTAACACTGCGATAGCGAAGATGATGGAGTTTGTAAACTTTGCAACACCACTTCAAGAGCGACCGCGAGAAATGCTTTCTATTTTTATTGCTACGCTTTCTCCTTTTGCGCCTCATCTGGCAGAAGAGCTTTGGACTATTTTGGGGCATGACAGCCCCGTCTCCTTGGCAACTTGGCCGCTTGTAGACAATCGTTGGCTCCAGGATGACACCATAGAGATACCGATTCAGGTTCAAGGCAAGCTCCGTGCAAGAATCACTGTTCCTACGGGTACGGATGCCAAGCAATTGGAGGCTATTGCGGCTGCTGAGCCAAAAATTGCAGCGTTGATTGATGAAAAAACTATTATCAAAGTCGTTGCGATACCAGATCGAATGGTGAATTTTGTAGTCAAAAAGTGATAGAAATCTGGGTTCTCTATTCAAAAGTTGGACAGAATAAGTGGGGTGTTCGATAGAATCGGCACGGTGGAAGTCCTAGTTTTCAATAGATAGCCGTTTTCTCATTGCACGTTCTCTGGTTTCAAAGCTTTTGTGACATAGCATGTATTGATAGTGATCTTTGGTGGTCTGTGTCTACTGTTTATTCTTTGCTAAGAAGCATCAACGCGGAAAGTGAATTTGATGAGTGTGAGCAATGTATTGGCTTTGGTGCTTGGAGGCGGTCGCGGAACTCGGCTGTACCCTCTAACACGAGACCGCTCGAAGCCGGCAGTTCCGCTCGCTGGCAAGTATCGCATCATTGATGTTCCGCTATCGAACTGTATCAATAGCGGGGTGCAGCGAATATATGTGATGACACAATTCAATTCAGTGAGTCTGCATCGGCACATCCGTCGTACTTATAGATTCGATGCTTTCAGCGGGGGCTATGTTGAGATATTGGCGGCTCAGCAAACGAATGAAGCCATGGCTTGGTACCAGGGGACAGCAGATGCCGTTCGGCAACATATAAAGTTGTTGCAGGATTCTGATATCAAGCAGGTGTTGGTACTTTCAGGAGATCAACTGTACCGGATGAATTACGCCGATCTCCTGGCAACTCATGAAGCAAACAACGCAGATGTAACGATAGCCGGTATTCCTGTTAGCGATAATGTTTCATCGGCTTTTGGCATCATGCGTTTTAATTCGACAGGTCGCGTCGAGGGTTTCTTGGAAAAACCAAAAAGTGCTGCTGAACTTGAGTTGGTCCGAACTGATCCAGCTTGGATCGAACAAGCGGGCATTCAGGCCGAGGGCCGTAGTTTAATGGCGAGCATGGGGATTTATCTTTTTGATAGAGACTGTTTGTTGGATTTACTACTCAAGACAGATTATCAAGACTTCGGAAAAGAGGTTTTCCCAGCTGCAATACGAGCAAAGCACGTTCAGCTTCACCCTTTTGATGGTTACTGGGAAGATATTGGAACGATAGGTTCATACTATCAATGCAACATCGACCTAGCGTCATCGAAACCACCATTCGAATTAGCTACACCGCATGCACCTATTTACTCAAGAGCACGATTTTTACCGCCCTCGCGAGTCGATGGGGCGAGTGTTCGGGGAAGCCTTATATCCGATGGTTGCACCATTGGTGCAGGGGCTGTGATCGAGAACAGCGTTATTGGTTTACGCTGTCAGATTGGAGAGAATGTTGTTATCAAGAACTCTGTTGTTCTTGGAAATGACTACTACGAGACACCGGAGCGTATTGAAGTAGATCTATCTCAAAATGTTCCACCCCTAGGTATTGGCGACGGAACAATAATTGAGAAAGCAATAATTGATAAGAACGTTCGTATTGGAAGGCATGTGAAAATCGTTAATGAGCTTGGGCTTACAGAATTACCCGAGGATGCCC
>PKCL01000157.1 GCA_002862165.1 Planctomycetaceae bacterium | reverse complement strand
AACGATTCTGAACGAGGTACGCGGCAACTTCCGTGATCTGCTTGACAACTGTGACAAGAACCAGCCTTTTTGCTACTGGTTTGGACCGACGAATGTACATCGAAAATGGATCAAAGGCAGCGGTAAGGATCTTTGGGGTATCGATCCCAATTCTCTCCAAGGAAAGATGCCTGATTTCCTTCCTGATGTTCCAGAAGTGCGGCAGGATCTGGCAGATTATTTTGGTGAAATAGCTGCTTGGGATGCGGCTGTTGGCGCTCTGCTCGATGAACTCGAAAAAGCCAACCTCACTGAGAATACACTCATTGTCATTAGTGGAGACCACGGAGCACCTGGGTTTCCTCATGGGAAATGCAACCTGTACAGTTTTGGTACCGGTGTGTGTCTCTCTGTAACCGGGCCGGGTGTTGTTGGCAGTCGTGTTGTGGATGACATGGTAAGCCTGATTGATCTTGCTCCTACATTCCTTGAGGCAGCAAAAATCAAACCACCTGGATCAATGACTGGCAGGTCACTATGGCCGCTTCTTCACTCGAAAAAATCAGGCTTCATTGATCAGACACGAGACTGTGTATTTACAGGCCGCGAACGACACGTTGAAACTGCACGGGCTGACTTCACACCCTACCCTCAACGTGCAATCCGTACTCAAGATTACGCTTTGATTATGAACTTTCGTCCAGATCGGTGGCCGATTGGCGACCCGTATCGTCTGAGAGGGGGACCAGAGCCAACAGTCGAAGAGCTTGAAACAAATACACGTATTACATTAGCTGACGAAGATGCCGGACCAACAAAAGCATGGCTGATTAAAGCACGCAAAACTGATCCGTGGAAAAAACATTTTGACAAAGTCTATGGGAAACGACCGCTTATTGAACTATTTGACCTGAAATCTGATCCTCATGAAATGCATAATTTGGCTGGCCGCCAACAGTATGCTGCTCTTGAAGAAGAGCTGACGAAAAGACTTCTCGATGAAATGCAACGTACTGGCGATCCGAGACTTATCCGAGAAGGTGAATTTTATGAGACACCGCCAATGGCAGGTCCCTTGAAAAAGAAATCTCCTGGTTGGAAAAAACAAAAATAAAGGTCACGATTCTATGAAAACTATTATTGCGTGTTGTTTTCTCGCTGCTGTCTGTTCGTCTGCTTTCTGTTCATCTGTGTATGCAGCTGACCATCCAAACATTCTCTTTATCGCCATCGATGACCAAAATGATTGGATTGGACATCTCAATGGACATCCACTTGCCAAAACACCACATATTGATGCTCTTGCCAAACGGGGGACGACATTTACAAACGCCCACTGCCAAGCACCACTGTGCAATCCTTCCCGGACAAGTCTCATGCTTGGATTACGCCCAACGACAACGGGGATTTATGGACTGAGCCCATGGTTTCGCACAGTCCCGGAATGGTCTGACCGTGTCACCCTTCCCCAGCACTTTTCGAATCATGGCTACTACACTGCATCAACTGGTAAAATTTATCATGGTTTTAGACGCAACCGCAAAAAACAGCCGCGGAAAGAGCAAGCCGAACAGCCCGTCCAGACTGAGTTTGAAGTAACCGGTGCATTTGGTGGTGTCGGAACCAAACCACCAAAAAAACTGATTCCCGAGACCCCCATGGGAAATCACCCACTCATGGACTGGGGCGTGTGGCCGCTGGATAATGACGACACGCAGAAGGGTGATTATCAAGTAGCTTCTTGGACCGTCGAACAGATTAAAAATGCCCCAAAGGATCGTCCATTCTTTTTGGCAGCAGGATTTTTTCTACCACACGTACCGTGTTATGCCACTCAGAAATGGTTTGATCTCTACCCGGATGATGATTCAGTCTTGCCACCAATCCTTAAAGACGATCGTGCCGACACCCCACGATTTTCATGGTACATCCACTGGTCCCTACCGGAGCCTCGATTAAAGTGGGTCCGTGAAAACAATGAGTGGAGGAATCTTGTGCGGTCATATCTTGCCTGCACCAGTTTTGTTGATGCTCAAATCGGTCGTATTGTGTCTGCGGTAGAACAGAGTGAATACGCAGACAACACCATCATTGTTGTATGGGGAGATCACGGATGGCATCTTGGTGAAAAGGCGATCACCGGAAAAAATACATTATGGGACCGGGGTACAAGGGTGCCATTAATATTTGCGGGACCAGGCATTACGCCACAACAAAAATGTGGCCAACCCGCGGAACTCCTCGACATCTACCCAACACTGATTGATTTAGCTGACCTCGATGGCCGTTCTGACCTAGAAGGATTAAGCCTTGTTCCTCAGCTAAAGAATGCAACAACGAAGCGAGATCGACCTGCAATAACGAGCCACAACCAGGGAAATCATGCGGTCCGAAGTGAACGCTGGAGATATATTCATTATGCCGATGGTAGTGAAGAACTCTATGACATGCATGCCGACCCAAACGAATGGGAAAATCTCGCAGATCGCAAACTTCCAGAATATGCTGCAGTTATGAAGCAGCATCGCCAATGGCTACCACGTATTGATAGGGAACTCGTGCCAGGAAGTGCCGCCCGAATACTGACGTACGACAAAAAAACAGACACTGCTGTATGGGAGGGCACTCCGATACAACGCACAGATCCGATTCCTAATTAGTCCAACGCCTACCCACCTGATTGAGCCAACGCTTACCCTGTAAGTATCTTATTATTTGTCCGAATCTGCCTCGACCGCTTGCAGCAGGCGTTTCACCATGACCAGATCAATACCGGACGGCTGTTGCGCCAGAAGCCAACGAGCATCTTTTTTCACAGTTTCAAAGTGATTGAGTTGCCGGGCGGTAAGCATTCGAAGAAAACGGCTTCGGGCAGAATCTGGTTGAATGACGACCATCGCATCTGAATACCGAAGCATTGATTCTGCATCTTTCTCCTGAATCGCAATTGATAACAGATTATTGAGAATCCTCGACAGTATTTCACGAGATGATGAAACCTCAAGGTGACTCTCGTTGAGTACTTCTCCCGTTTGTTCAGAAAGTCGCTCAACAAGATTTTCATACGTAAGCCGCTTCCCTCGCTCAAAGACATCAATCCACTCCGAATGGCCCTCGGAGGAATCAAAGCGAACTAAAAAATGTCCTGGAAAACCAATACCATGAACTTGAACACCAAGCCGTTTCGCAAGTTCGATATAGAGGACTGCTAACGTAATGGGAATGCCTTCCCGATCATCAAGAACTTCGTTCACATAGCTGTTGGAACGATTGTAATAATCTCCACGACTTCCGTGAAACCCAAGTTCTTCAAAAAGCACCTTGTCTAACATCTTTATGCATGTCACATCATTTGCTTTTTGTGGCAACCTCACTTTGATTAATGACGAGAGTCGTTCAAGATCTGCAACAGATGCTTCATAATCAAGTTCTAAATTATCAAGACTCGCAATTTGCAAGGCGGCTCGAAACATGTCAATGTTGTGATCATCAACATCGACTGTTTCTGAGAGCTGTTCGATTATCTGATGATGATGAACCTGCACAGCCAATATCTGCAATTGCTCAGACTGACGTAACAATGCACGAGCTTTAAGCTCAAGTGCAGACACAGTTGTCGCCCCAACTTCTGCCAAGGAATCCACTACCTTTCCATTCCTTGGGTCGATCTTCTGAAATCCAGACGTGATTTCCTCAACTTGTGCCAAAACAGCGTTGTTTGGGTACAACCGTGGCACCTCATCACCAACGAAAAACTGGCGAAATTTTGCCTCCGTTCCCCGAAAAGAGACAAACCCTGGTCTTCCACCCAGCAAATTTCGATCCGTTGATTCGATGACCTCCTGATCATTGACAAAGCAGCGTATGAGATCTTCTTCGACGCGCACACGAAGA
This sequence comes from Planctomycetaceae bacterium, assembly GCA_002862165.1. Taxonomy (GTDB): domain Bacteria; phylum Planctomycetota; class Planctomycetia; order Pirellulales; family UBA1268; genus UBA1268. The sequence goes on along the minus strand of PKCL01000157.1, from coordinate 3,995 downwards.
TGATTCCAGTCGCCCACGCGGTAGTCAGGCACATCGATATCTTCAATCACATTCCATGTATATACCGTTGGGCCATCAAAACGAGTCAGTCGTAGACGGCCATTGCTTGGATAAAATCCATAATGCTTATCTTTTCCGTCTGCTGCAAAAACGAGCCCAGCTGCTCCCGACGTGTCATCAAACTTGACTTGAACCGTTACTTCGTACGGCAAGGTCGGCAAGGTCTCTCTCGCTAAACAGAGGATTCGTCCTCCAAAACCTTTTCCCTCACCAGATACTAGTATTCGGCCTGCTCGTTGACGCCAGAGTCCGCCACCAACCGTCAACCATTCGGCTGGGTCAAGTTGACCGATCGTGAGCCATCGATTCATAAGAACCGGATTTGGATTCTTCAACAGCCCTTGAACGCGATTACCTGCTACCGCAAACCCAAGATTACGAGTGACTTGCGACTTCAGAGTCAGAATACCATGAACTTTCCCGCTTCGATCGAGCAATGGACCGCCGCTGTTTCCGGACTCAATCGGAATTGCTAATTGAATCATCTCCATGCCAGCAATTGTTCGCCTGCCTGAAACACGACCTACGACAACACTTCGCTCAAGACCATAAGGATTTCCAATCGCGACAACCTCCTGTCCATCGCGAAGTGAACCGGCATCAGCTAACGGCAGCGGGCGTAAATCATCTGCTTCTACGCGAATAACAGCAACGTCTGCGATTTGGTCTGTTGCATAGATTTCTGTAACGTCGAGGACACGACCGTCTGAAAGTTCAACAGAAATTGGCCTCGCTTCCCCGATCACATGTAAATTCGTAGCTATAAGACCATCAGATGAAACAACAAACCCTGTTCCGAGGCCAGCGTCTTGGCCTCCTCGACCAGTATGACGAATTGTGACTACTGATGAACGAACTGTGGTCACCAATTCTTCAATTGAAGTATTGGTTTCTTCGTCTTGATGCACAGCATCTGCATTTACAGACACTCCGACAAAAAAAACTACTGCCCACAGAAAAGCACTTTTGAAAAAAATAGAACAAGATGCGCAGAAGCCGAACAAGTCTCTGCGAGCTCCCCATTCCAAGAGTATGCCAGGGATCACTCTTTTGCTTCGAACATAAAAATCGTGGTATTGCTGACTCACGCATTCACCTGATCTTGATTTTAAAACGTTACAAAATTCGGGACTGCTTCAAACGGTAGCCCACTTTTGTCTCGAAATTCTTGCTATGTGTCAGGCAACCCTTCGCTTGTTACCGAGCAATGTTTTTTAAATTCAACTGCTACTAAACAATCTGATCATTGAAAAATCACTGAAAAACGACCGCTGTTTTACTTCTTTTCAGTATCTACCATGAAATTGCCGCATTTGCACGATGATGTCCCACGAGCCACTGTGTGTACGATTACTGTGTAAGATCGACTGGTCTTCCAAAATAGCTGGTATGTACAAAGTAATCAAAGAGAATGCCCTCAAACCCTTATTTATAAATATGCTCTCAGACAAAAAATATCGATCTCAACTGCTCCGTGGCATCACAATCTGGACTTGCGGGCTCTGCCTTGTTGCTGCTGCCACCCTCCATCCGACTCATTACGTTTCTGCTGAAGACTTTAGTTTTCAAAATGGTGACGTCGTCGCCATTTATGGAAATGGCCTCGCTGACCGAATGCAGCACGATCCCTGGGTGGAGACAGTTCTCCAGAATCATCTGAAAGGTATGGACATTCGTTTCCGGAATATGAGTTTTTCGGGAGATACCGTTGATCGAAAGCCACGAAGCAAAGGCTTTACTGACGATGAAGCATATCTTCAACACGTTGGTCCATCAGTCATTTTTATTATGTATGGATACAATGAATCGTTTGAGGGTGAGCGGGGTGCCGCTCTGTATACGAAACAACTTGTTGAACTCGTTGAAAAATATCGACGGCTGCGTAAAGAGAAAGATTGTGATGCTCGATTTGTTCTCTTCAGCCCCATTGCATACGAACCAACAGCAAATCCAAATCTTCCTGACGGCATTCAGACTAACGCGAATTTAGCTATCTACACAGAAGCTACTAGACAGGCTGCTGTTGATAGCAAATCAACTTTTGTCAATCTTTACGAACCAACCTTACAGCGGTTTAGTCAGAGTGAAAAACAACTGACACTCAATGGCATTCACCTCAATGCTGCTGGCTACTGGAATCTTGCTGGCATCATAAGCCAGTCTCTTCTTGCCAAGCAAAGCCCTTCACAGGATACGTTAGAGCAACTTTACAACGCTGTAGCCGAAAAAAACTGGACTTGGCATAACCGCTATCATGCGACTGATGGTAACGACATCTGGGGCTCACGTGCAAAACTCACATTCGTTGACGGGCAGAGCAATGCCGATGTTTTGCGAAATGAATTAGTGATGCTCGATGTGATGACATCAAATCGTGATTCCGTTCTTTGGGCAGCAGCAAATGGCCAAGCCATTACGGCTGATGACAGTAATGTACCGTCTCCAATTAAGGTTATTTCAAATATTGGAGGAGGCAGTAAAAGCTCGAATGCAGAAAAAGAGGGAAATGTTGCTTATCTCAGTCCAGAAGAGAGCATTGCTCAAATCAACGTGCCGGAAGGCTTTGAACTTAACGTCTTTGCCTCGGAGGACATGTTTGAAGACTTCGCTAATCCCGTTCAATTGCAAGTTGATGGAAAAGGCCGGCTCTGGGCAGCCTGCTGGAACACATACCCCAAGTGGGAACCATTGAAGGAAATGAATGATGCTCTTGTCATTCTTGAGGATACCGATCGCGATGGCGTTGCAGATAATAGAAAAATCTTTGCTCATGTTCACAATCCATTGGGATTTGAATTCTGGGGTGGTGGTGTGGTGGTCACTTCAGGCCCTGACTTAATCTTTCTAAAAGATACAGACGGTGATGATGTTGCAGACCTCCGCTATCCACTTCTCCAAGGCTTGGGAACTTCTGACACACATCACGCGGCAAACAATTTGATTTATGGGCCGGACGGTGGAATTTATTGGCAGAGTGGCATTTTTCTCATGAATAATCATGAAACGCCGTGGAAGCAAAATCTAGCAATTGGCCAATCTGGAATGTATCGGTTCGACCCTCGGACATTCGCGATCACACCACATGCCGAAAATAAGCCAAATCCACACGGAACAAGCTTTGATTATTGGGGCTATTGCTATGCAAATGACGGTACGGGTGGGCGGTCGTATCAGGTGCGACGAGAAGGCAACGGCTTCAAAATGCACACACTATTGGAAAAGGAATTCCGGCCCGTTGCTGCCGATGAAATTTTATCCTCCGAGCATTTTCCTGAGGACATGCAACAGGATTTCCTCATCTGCAATACGATCGGCTTTCTTGGAATCCGCCAATATGACCTTGACCGTGGTGAAGGTCTTTCAGCGCAGGCACCAAAGCCTAAGGAAAGCCTGAGCTACGCTGAGGTAACAAAGAACGGACGGCTCATTAACGTTAATCATCCGGCACTAAAAGATGAAAAAATCACTTCATTCAAACTGAGTGTTCCCGGAAAACAGCAAATGAATCTCTGTGAAATTGAAGTGGTTTCAGAAGCAGCAGCACTTATTCACGGCACGAGACATATCACAAAAAATGTCAAACTGAGTCAGTCGAGCGAATACAACAAAGGCATGTTTCCCGCCTCATTGCTTGCTGACGGAGACAAAAAAACTTTTGCCCATACATCAATACAACTCAACCCTTGGATGAAGGGTGAGTTTGCCGAACCTGTTGAAATCTCAGAACTCCGAATCTGGAATCGAGAAGGATTCGAAGACCGTTTTCATAATGGAAAGATTGAGTTTTTCAACAACGACAGCTTGATCGCAACCGTGAATGTGAAGATTGCAAATAGCAAGGGAACTACAAATCAGGAGCGTGCCTTCGGAGAAGTTTGGGGAACTCCTGTTCAAGATGTCCTCAATAGCACCGACCGAAACTTTCGGCCAACTGA